>JAZLBN010000070.1:0-15163 GCA_045613725.1 Candidatus Gastranaerophilaceae bacterium | reverse complement strand
CATCCATTTATTTTGTCATTTTGTACATATATATATTTTTTCATAACTAAATTACCTAACCTTTCTGTATCCTCTTGCATAAAGATAAACAACAGTATTACCACTTACGTTTGTTGAATAAGGCGAAAATCGAACAGCTCTAGTTGATCCTATAGGCAAAGTAAATGTATTCGCAAAATGAGTCCCTTTTGCTCTAATGCATAAAAAGGAAGTCATATCATTGCTAAGATAAAAATAGCCATAATTACTTGCTTCTCCTGTTAAATCAAAAAGCACTTCATAAAGGTTGCCGTCTTTTGGTAGATAATCATACAAAGAAAAACTTGAAATCGCTGAATTATATAATGTAAAACCTGTAACCAGTGTTGCTTGATTCCAGACCCAATTTCCATCAATATCGGCAATATTTGCTTTATTGGCAAGAATTTCTTTTCCAGTATCAGAAAGATTAGATAAGTCTAAATCAGCACAGTTTTCTATCTTTTCTTCTGCCTGAGTAAACCTTTCTAAAATTTCACTTTTTGTTGTTTCGGAATTTGAATTTGTTTCATTAATACGTGTATTTGTATCTTCAATTTTTGTTAAAATGTGAATGAAGTTTGCATTTACTTCATCCGCTTTTGCTTTTGTCCCTGGGACAAAAGAATACGGTACCCCGACTGTCATATAAGCATCCTTTCTGACATATCGTTGGATGCAGTTATTTCGGCAAGTCAATCTATATGTGCATTATACCATATTGGTCATGTTTTCGTCAAGCAAAAGACGGATAGTTGAATTACCTATCCGTCTTTTGAATTTTATTAAATAATGTTTTCTTAATCTATGCTGCAGGTGTACCTTTTCCAAACCATTTTTTACATAAGTTTGCGATTGGATCGTATGTGTACTTAGCAACAAATTCACCAGCTTTAGATAGATAGTGTCCAGCTTTTTGATACCATTTAGCATCTTTTAAAGCTACATCATCTAAAACTTTAAGAACATTAGTTTTATTTAATGTTGCAAGTGCTGCTGCTGCAACTAAAACACCTACCAAAACTTTCATTGCAGTCTTTTTACCTGATTTTTTAGGTTTATCTGCCGCGGCAGGAGCTGCTGTAGTTTCGGCTGTAGGTTTTGCATAAGCACCTTGACGTTCTAACACATTAGTTGCCGTTTGGTTAGTAAAACTAACTTTAGACATTGATACAGGATTTACCATCATAGACATTGAGAAAACCTCCTTACACACTTTTTATTACATTGCTTATAAAACCCCTAATGAATTAATTTTGACTTATTAAAGAGTTTTTGCAAATATTTGTTACAAAAATTTACATGTTTTTTGGAATATTTTCAATTCGAGTGTCATCTATATATGTGTAGAGGGAGGAAATATAAAAATGGCTAATAATATGGAAACATTGATTTATGTAGAAAAAGAAAATCACGCAGAAGCAGAATTCATGTCAAGAAGCTTTGTAAATAATGAGATAAAAAATAGGGCATATTTAAATGCACTAGGCGCACAACTAGTTATAAAATATCTAGCTAGTGAAGGTGTAGAGATTGAAAATATTCATAATATGCATTCTATTTCTAAAGTATTAGAAAAAATTGATGTTTCAGATATTATGCTTCCAAATATTCACATTGATGTTCGTGTAGTATTTGACGAGAACAAAATTTTTATCCCTAAAAGCCATTTTGAATTAAATATAGATCCAGATGTTTATGCAGTTTTAAAGATTGATGAAAAATTTGCTCATGCAGAATTCTTAGGTTATTGCGCTCCTTCTCAAATAGATAAAAAACATCAAAACTCTGATTATTACTTTATTGAAAAAGATAAATTATCATCAGCTCAAGATTTCACAAAGTTTGTAAAAGAGTTTGAGGGTAAAACATCAACAGATATCTCTGAAAACGAATTTTTGAAAGGAAGAGAATTATCTATTGCCTTAGCTGATCATAATATAACTGATTCAGAAGAAAAAGAATTATTAAAATTATTATTGCAAAGTGATGCATTAAGAGAATCTGTATTAGAATTTGATAACTTTGAAACGCTATCCTATAGTGCAGCTCCCGTTTTAACAGACTTACTTGAGGCTACTCAAACTCAATCTTTTGATAATATTAGCGAAGATGAAACTGCTGAAACATTAGACTCAATTGAAACAGATAATATTGAAATTGAAGAAAATGAATCAATTGAAATCGCTCAAGAAGAATCTTTAGAATTAGTAGAAGATTCAACAACTGAAGAAGAACTATTAGATGAAGTTCAAGAAATTGTTGAAGATTCAACCGAAGAAATTGAAGAAGAAACAACTAACTTAGAATTGGAAGAAGAATTAGTTGAACCAACTTTAGACGAAGAACTTTCTTTAACTGAGGATGTTGCATTAGAAAATCTTGAAGAAACCGAAGAAACTGAAGAAGCTACAGTTGAAGATGAATCTAGCGAAGCACTTGTTGATGAAGCTGAACAAGAAATTGAAGAAATTCAAGAAGAAATTTTAGATATAAATGAAGAAATTGAATTGCCTGCAATTGAAGAAGAAATATTAGATGAAACTCAAGAAATTGTTGAAGATTCAACCGAAGAAATTGAAGAAGATACAACTAATTTAGAATTGGAAGAAGAATTAGTTGAACCAACTTTAGATGAAGAACTTTCTTTAACTGATGATGTTGCATTAGAAAATCTTGAAGAAATTCAAGAGGTTGAGGAAACTACAGTTGAAGATGAATCTAGTGAAGAACTTGTTGATGAAGCTGAACAAGAAGTTGAAGAAACTCAAAATGAAACATTGGAACTTGAAGAAAATATTCAACTTGATGTAGAAATGAATGACGTTCCTAGTTTAGATATTGAAGACTCTGCAGAATTAAATCTAGCCACAGACGAGATTGGCGAAGATTTACTTGGAGAAGGTATGTTAGAAGAATCTTTAGATATCGAAGAGCCAACATTAGAAGGTTTTGAAGAACAATTAGAAACAGTTAGTGAAACCGAAGAAGAAGAAACTAACTTGGAGACTGTTGAAGAAAGTTTATCTTTCACACCATCTTTAAACTTGGATGAGCTATCTGTAGATTCAATTCTGGATGAAACAATCGCAGCAATAAAAACTGAAGATGAAAATTCAGATGATGAATCAGCAAGTACAAATGAAACAACTGAAGAAGATAATGAAGAAACAGTTGGTTCATTAGATGAAGCAGCTGAAGCAACAGCAGAAGCATTAGCAGATGCAGTAGAAAAAGCTGAAGAAGAAGCAGGGGCTTCTGAAGATGCAATCAAACTAGCTTCTCTTGCTGGAGATATGATTGATAATGTTGTTGGAAACTTAGAAAATAGTCAGCAAAAGAATCTTGATAAAATAGATTATGCAAAAACTGATATTACAAAAGAAATAACAGATGTACCAGATCACATACTTGCTGTAACTGAAGATTTATCTTTAGCAAAAATCGAAGCAAATTTAGAGGCAGAAAACTCTGAACAATTCGGAAGCCCTACAGATCTTACAAATTTACAAGAAGTTGAGACATATGAAGAAGAAGAGTTTGTTCACGAGTCTGTTGATTTTAACTCTATGAGCACTATTTCTGAAGATAAATTGAAAGAATTTGCTACAAACAACCAAGAAAATGACGAGGAAGTTCTATCAAATTTCGGAATGAAAGATACTTTTAGTGCCCAAACAGATATTAATAGAAATACTGAAGAAGGAGTAGTCAACTTACCACAATTTGGATCATCATATCAAATAGGTGATGATGGAACATCTCCAATGGATAATTTGGGCTCGGATTTAGATTTTGGCAATTCTACTGAAGAAGAAAACTTGATGGAAATGGATTTAGGTCCAGCAAAATTACCTCAAGATGGGGATCTTGATTTTAGTTCTTGCATGAAACCTTCCTCAGGTAGACGTAGAGAAGGTTCTTCTTCAAAAAGCTCAGGCTTAAACGAAAAAACAAAACAAGCTCTACTTGCTAATAACATCAAATTTTCTGGAGATTCTGATGATGAAGAATCGTATGATGAAGATTTTGGAGAGACTATAACTATTCCTGTAGATGAAGAACCATTTGAAATAGGCTCAGATGACTTTGCTACTGAAAACTCAAGTGATGAAGCAGATATTTCAGAATTATTAGGGGAATTTGAAGTTGAATCAGAAACAAATACTGATACAAATGATATTGTAACAGCTGAAGATATCGATTTTATAACAGAACCAGAAGTGGAACAAAAAGAAGTTGAAGTTACTGAAAACTCTACAACAATCAGTGATAGATCATTTAGCACGGGAGAAATTCCTATTGATATAAATAATAATTCTTCAGAAGATGAAAATGACTCCCTACAAAGCATTTATGCTCCAAACTCAAAACTTCCAGGAGATACAATGTTACATAATCCAGGAAGACTAAGTCCACAAATGCAAAATGGTAAAGCTCCTACAGGTATAATAGGAGTTATAGGAACATTGATAGTTCTAGCATTAATCGGAGGAATAGGATTTGGTGTTACTAAATTATTTAAAAACCCAACAGAAGAAGCACCTCAACCTATTTCAGATGAGCCATTCCCTACAAGTTCTGATAATGGTGTTACTGAGTCTAATACATTAAAAATTGATCCAAATAATGTAGTTGATATGGGAAAAAATACTACATCAGCTACAAAAAGCTCAACAACTACTCAAAATGTAGCGCAAAAAAAATCAACTCCTACAACTTTTATTGAAATTAAAAAATTGACTTGGGAAGTTCCTGATTATATTTCATACAACCAACAATTTAAACAATATTTCCAATCAGTAGGAAAAAGTTTAAAACTTTCACTTACAAGCGATTTGTTGCTTGCTACGGATTATATGTATTCAGATAACGTAAGAGTAGCTATAACATTCGCAAAAGATGGAACATTCCAAAACTCACAGATAATAGTTTCAAGTGGTTCAAATCAAATAGATAAAATTGTGTTACAAACTGTTAACCAAACACTAAAAACCCTCAAAGCGCCAAATAGCGTGGGAAATGACGAAAATACAACAGCAGTACTTAAAATTTATTTTTAAGTATGATACAATGTAATTGAAGTAGAGGGAAGTTTGATTGTGGAACTAGCACAAGATAAAATCGATTTAATCGGACGAATAATTAAAAACGACCGTAAATACCCGAATAACGAGGATTTGTACGAAGATTTCTTCAACGAAACTTGTAAGCGTTCTGTTGCAATTATAAATGCAATAGAATCTGAAGCAACTTTGGAAACATACTTAAGAAGAATCGTTACTACTTCAATTATCAATGTATTAAAGGATTCTGGAAGGTTAAGACGCACACGTAGCGGTTACATGTCAACCAGAGAAATCGTCATGGATACAACTCCTGAGTTTGATTATTCTTCTGTTGATATTAGTTATTCAAATATTAAAATTCCTGAAAATCCTGAGCAAATTGTTATTCAAAAGGAAATTTTAAATTTTGTAGCAGAAACAGTACAAAATATCGATAAAGAAGAACCTGAAAAAAAATATTTACATATTTATACTTTGCGCTATGATAAAGGCATGACCCAGAAAGAAATTTCAGAAGAACTAGGGATTTCACAGTCTGAAATTTCAAAAAGGTTGTATAAATTGATGGAAAAAGTCAGAGTCGTTATTGAATAAATAATCTAAACTATGAAATGTCCTGTATGTAAAAAAAATATCTCTCAAGAGGCATTAAAATGCCCACATTGTAATACACGCATAGGGTTAAACTGTAATCATTGCAATACGATTAATCCTATAGGCGCATTGTCATGCAAAAAATGTGGACAACAATTATTGAAAATATGTATAAATTGCAATAGCGTAAATTTCCCAACTGCAGCTAACTGTAGAAAATGCGGTAATGCGTTTAATAACAACAAACAAGAAGCAGATAATTCAAAATCAGATACAAGAATAGAATTTAAGCCTAAATTATATTCTAGAACTCAAGCTATTGATATATTACAAGAAGGATTACACTCAAGAGATAAAAAAATATTTTCTATTACTGGTGAAAAAGGAATTGGAAAAACCTCAATATTAAAATCTGTAATCAAAACATTAGGTAAAGATAGGTATGAATGGTGTATTGGAAAATGTACTCCACTAACCCAATTAACTCCAGGTGGAGTAGTTCAGGATATGTTGCTTAACTTGTTCAAATTACCTAACTACTATGTAAACAACGATGAATTAAAAAAAGACGCAGCTCAATTTTTTGCTAATGAATTTAGATTTTTAAATCCTACAGAAATTAATGAATTTCTAAACTTTTTATATAATTCGAAAGACGGAAATTATGAAGATATCATAATTAATAAAAAACGAACTTATGATATTTTAAATAAGATTTTTGACGCATTTTGTCACACTGGAAGATTTGTATTTGTCGTTGATAACCTTGATTTTATTGATGGATTTTCAATTGAATTTTTGACAAACTTTATGCGAAGAGATAACAACTGGAAAAATCTTAAATTTATTGCTATTTATAACGAACATAAACCAGTTAGCAGTTATTTTTGCATTGAAAAGAAAGAATTAAAAGCATATGTAGATATCCATTTGGCAACAATCGAACCTGAAGAATTGGAAAAAACAATAAAATTGACCGCAGAAGCGGGAGCTTATGTTTCTCAACGAGAAAAAGATGTTATTTTTGCAAAGTGTAAAGGTAATCCAGCATTTGTTGAACAAGCAGTTAGCTATTGTTTTGATTGCCAGATTTCAGATAAAGCATTTTTAATGCCTAATAATTTTTCAGATTTAATTAAAGAACGATTAATTACATTAAAAAAATCAAATCCTGCAGCACATAAATTATTATGCGGAGCTGCAATTCTAGGAGATAGATTAAATCTTGCATTATTAAAACAAATTTTTGGCTATAAGAATCAAGAATTTAACGAAATAATGTTATATCTTGCAAAATCGAACTTTGTAAGACAATATAGTGATGTTTTTTATGAATTTAATAATTTATTATTATGGGAAACTATATTAAAAAATATACAAAATGATTCAGAATTTGAAGACTTAAATGTAAAAATCGGTAGAGCTATCAGTATTTTTACACTAAATACAAATGCTGTTATGGCAATGATTTCACATAATTTAAAAGAAAATCGAATGGCATTTGATATATGGACAAAAATAACTAGATTAGCATCCTATATTGGTGATATTAATTTATACGTAATTTCTCAAAAACAATGTTTAGCATTATTAAACGAATTTAATGAAAATGAAACATTAAACATAAGATTTAATATAAGCGAAAGATTAGGGAAATTACTTACGGAATATGATCCGGAAGAAGCTATTGAATATTTACCGGATGCTATATCTAACGCTAAATCTAATAATAATGAAGAAAAAGAAATTGAACTTTTAGGGTATTTGGCTTTATGTTGTAAAAAAGTTGGCAATTATTTTGGTGATGTTGAATGTGTTGATAATGTTTTAAAAAAACTTACACCGTCACAGGAACTTGAAAGTGCAATGATTAAAGCGTCAAAACTTCCATCGTTACTCAATATTGGAAATTGCGGTGAAGTTGTTAATCTAGTAGATAATGATATCCTTCCGGTTATCAATTCTCATATGTCAAAACCAAGATTAAGTAAATCAATTCCTATGAACTTTTTATATGATACTTGGTTAAGAGTTTATCTTGCACTGGCAACAGCATTAGCGTTACAAGGTAACGATAGAGCTTTTGAAGTGACCTCAATGCTTTTTGAAATTATTGAAAAACATAAAATTAAAGATGAAAATATTATTTGTAAATCAAAATTAGTGTATGCATATGCCAATTCAATGGCTGGTAATCTGGTTGAATCTCAAGAAGTTCTTACTGATGTTGGTAGTTGTTTAGGTTCTGAGTTTTTAGATATTAGTACTTTAGATTCAGAAAAAGCTGACATAGTAAATTACTATAATTTAATCAGTTTAATTAACAAATTTTTGAAAAGTGATTTTGAAAACATTCAAGAAAGTTTATTTGAAGCTACAATTATTGCTGGAGATACCGGAAATGAGTTTATTAAAAACATCTATAAAACATTGCTCGGTAAAACTTATTATGAATCACAACAAGCAAAACTTGCAATTAACATTTATAATGAACAAGTTACATATTTTGCAAATAAAAAGATGGCAATGGGCGCATTATTAACTTGGTATTTAATAGCAGAAGCAACTTTAGTAACAGAAAACACAAAAAATGCCTTGGAAATTGCAACTCAAGCTTTAGAAATAGTACAAAATCCAAGAATCAATAACTCATATTTCATTGTAATGCTAAAAATGCTTTTAGCTAAGATACATATAGAAATTTCCGACTTTGAAAGTGCTAAAATAGATTTAGAGTCTGCAATTTTGATTACTAAAAAATATGAGATGCTTGATTTAATGTCAAAAGTATATTTTATATATGGTAAATTGTATCAAGATTTAGGAACAATGCAAGGTTCAACTCAATCAGAATATTTAAAAGGTTCATCAAAAATGTATAAAAAAGCGCTAGATATAATATTAACAAAAACCAGAAATACAAATCTAAAAAATAAAATTGAGGAACAAACAAATTTATTAATGGCATTCTGTTCAGCTAACGGATTTAATATTTAGATAATATAAAAAATATTTGCAGTATAATTCAATTATGAAAGCTATTCAATATTACGGACCAAAAGATATAAAATTTGAAGAAGTTATGATTAAACCACCGCAAGAAGGAGAGGTTGTCGTAAAGGTTATGGCTGCGCTCACTTGTGGCACTGATGTTAAAACTTTCAGAAGAGGACATCCTGTACTAATTAAAGAAATTCCATCCGGCTTTGGACATGAGTTTTCTGGAATAATCGAACAAGTTGGTAGAGGTGTTGAAAATTTTAAAGTTGGCGATAGAGTTGTTGCTGCAAATTCTGCACCTTGCGGAAAGTGCTTTTATTGTAAAAAAGAAGAATTTAATCTTTGCGAAAATCTGAATTTACTAAATGGTGCATACGCACAATATATTACTGTTCCATCTAGAATAGTTAAAAAGAATATGCTAATTTTACCAAACAATTTGAGCTTTGAACGTGCGGCATTTTGTGAACCTTTGGCTAATGTGGTACACGGTGCTGAACGTACTGGGATAAAAGCTGGAAATAGCGTAGGTATTATCGGAATTGGCCCGATTGGCTTAATGTTTGCAAAAGTAGCTAAACTTATGGGGGCAAGAGTTATCGTTGCTGGGAGAAATCCTATTAAATTAAAAGCGGCAGAAGATTTTGCTCAAGCTGATGAAATTATAGATTTAAATAAATATCCAAATCCTGTTAAAATATTCAAGGATTTTTCCGATGAAGGTATGGGATTAGATATTGCAATTGAATGTGTTGGTTTACCTGAAATATGGGAGCAAATTTTTGATTGTGTAAGACCAGGTGGAACCGTACATTTTTTTGGCGGCTGTAAATCTGGGTCAAAAGTATGTTTTGATACAACAAAAATGCATTATGGCGATATAAAGATGATGAGTGTATTTCACCATACTCCTGAATATTTTAGAAAAGCACTAGAATATATAGCTTTTGGCAAAATTGAAGTAGAAAAACTGATTACAGATACATTACCTTTAGAAAAAGTTGAATATGCTATGCAACAACATATAGAGGGTAAAGCTATTAAATTTTTAATTAACCCTTGGGACTAATTTCGTTTCTTTTTTGGATACCAAACGTACTCTCTACAACTTCTTGTATCTAAAGAGAAACCGTATCTTCTATAAAAACTTTTTGCATCATCAAGAGGTAATAATGTCATTTTTTTGTCATTATACATTTCTTGAAGTTTTGTTATCATTGCATTCCCAATATCTGCAAAAGGTCTTTTTGGTCGATTTGACTCTAGCCCTAATAGCTTAGCAAAAAGATTTCTTGCAAAAAGTAAATATTGATTTCCGTATTTTTCAGAAATACAATCTGGTCTAACTTGGATATAATCAAGCTCATTTGAATTTTTATATGAAGAAAACTCAATCATCCCTAATATCTTACTTGCATCTATATCAAATAAACGCTTTTTTTGAGTAGTTACAACGTAAATATGCTTACCTGGAATTTGAGAGCTCAAATACGCAGGGATTTTATCTTTTTTTATACCTTGTGCCTTTCGCGCAAAAACTTTTTTCCTTAACTCTAAAACATAAGAAGTATCAATATAATCCGCAGTTGATGCAATAATATATGAATTTGCTTCATTCCAAGTCAATGCTGCTTCCTTTATTTTTGCAGCATCATCACGAGTTAACTCAATAAAATTCGCTCTTACAGTTGTATAATGACCTTTTCTGTTTAACTTTTTTATATTTACTCGGCTAATGTAATTTCCTTGGAAATTGATTTCATTCATATAACTATTGAATCTGAAAAATAAAAAAAAATAATGATATGTAAAAAATTTTTAACATATGACAAATTATAATATTCACGAATATTAAAACAGTATGCGAATACATAACCCTTCAGAAGCAAAATCTAGAATATCTTTTAATGGTCTACTTCATGTAGACAGAAAAAATGGAAATATAAATGATAGTTGGTTTTTCAGGGACTATCCAACATTACAAGTTGCAACAGAACATATAAAATCTACATTTCCTAATGGTGCTGAAGTTTTGGATTATGCCTGTTCAAATGGTGAGGAGCTTATATCATTAAAAAGTCTATTAGATGATCCTAAATATAAAATTATTGGTTATGATTGCAGTAATGATGCATTAAAATTAGCAAATCGTGGGGTGTATACATTATTTTCAAATTGGTATGATTCTTATTTAATGCAATCTCATACAATAGAAGAAATTAATGATAACTTATTACCCCCACCTGAAATTCAGCGATTTTTACGCCAGAAATTTCATACCATAATGGAGCCAATAGATGCAAGACCTGAATATAAGAGTATAAATAACAAAGCAAATTTTGTATCTTTAAAGCGTGGTTACAAAGATTTTAGAGAAGATTTTTATAGAATCAAGCAATGTTATAAAGACCAAATTGATATCAGGCGTGGTGATATTATGAATATTGCAACAAGACGTACAGATAAGCCCGTTGGTGCAGTATTTTTCAGAAATGCCATTTATCAATTATGTGAAAACAATATAGATGAAGGATTATTCAACCTTGAACCAATAAATATGTCTATTAATAGACGTAATATCTTAAAAGAGTTAGTAAATAATATTCATAGTGTACTAGAGGAAAATGGACTTTTTGTTATTGGAACTCATATAAAAGAACATTTGTTTTGGGCAGATGGTTCAATGAAATTTTTTGATACTGAAAGTATCACAGAATCTAAATTCTTTAAAAACTCAAAATACACTCATCTCAAACCTGAAGCCTTATGTGCAAAACTTTCACCATTAGTAGAATGCTTAACTAAAGGAGATAAGTTTATCCCAATTGGATTTTCAAATGTTTCTGACTTTTGGGGAGGATTAAAAATCCCTACAGTTTGGAGAAAAATCCGGTAAAAAGTTTTACAACAATTATTTTTAAGTTAAAATAAAAGAAAAAGGAAGAAAATATGCAAATTCAAACAAATTACAATACCCCAACATATACTGGTAAAGTTACAATGTTAACAATGTTCAGAAATGCACTATCTCAAGCTGGGAGAAACGCAAATAATGAAATCAGCGAAATTAAAGCTGCTTTTCCGAAATTAGCAATAAACCAGGAACGTCTTGGAAATACTATAGAACTATCTTATACACACAATGATACTGTTTCTACAATTACTTCAAAAATACTTATATCAAAAGATGGTATAACTCAAAAAGAAACAAATAACATTAGCTATGTAGATAAAAAAAGAAAATTTAAATTAATATCTGTATTATATGAGTATTACAAAAATCTCGTTGGTAAAAACCCTATTAAAAAACTAGAAATTCAATCTATACAAAATACAGCAACAAATAAAGTTGAAGAAATTGCCAAAAGGACTGAACATCTAGATGGTAGCATTAGTATAAATGTTACATCAATCTTTGGTAGAGAATCAGAATGTCCATCAACATACCTTGCAAAAAACATACATCCATCACAAGCAAAAAAAGTAGTTAATGAAAATGGTGATATTGTATATATTGAAAAATATCTAAAACAATAATTAAGCAAAATTCTTTATTTACATGTTTTGATAAAAATCATATGATCAGCTAAGGATATGAATTTATGAATTTGAATATATCTTTTATTAATTTTCTCTCAAACAATAATTTAAAATACCAACAGAACATCACTGACAAATCTGGTATTAAATTAAATGAACCACTAAAATCAGATACTGTAACATTTAAAGGGAATAAAGAAAATTTATCTGCCGAAAAAAAAATGACCAATTATGCGATAAAACTTCTTGAGGAGAAAAATTTATCTAATGGTCAAAAAATATATATTACATCTGATTCAAAATACCTTCCTTTTATAGATATATTAACAAAAGAAGCATATAAAAAAGGTTGTGGAATAATTTCGCAAAACATTAAAGAACCAGAATTAGAAGCATTAAAGAAAAAATATAATATTACAGAAGAATTTGATTATAAAAAGAACGAACTAAAAGAATTTATCAATGATAATGCTTTATTTTTAACTTTTGATGATAATAATAACCCATTTAAAGCTTCTAAATTATCCAGAAATGAAATAGAAACAGAGTGGAAAAAGGTTTGTATAGATATACCAAAAAATATTCGCAAAGAATTTAAAATAAATCCACAAGAAATTTTCAATCACGCAATGGACTTACATAAAGGTCAACCTGTTTATATTTATGCAGAAAGAGAACATTTACCATATATTGTAGAACTTACAGAATGGTTATATTCAAAAAATAATACTCAACTTGTTGATATAAACATAATATCTAAAAATAAATTAAATATGTTAAAATACGCTACAGATTCAGTAATAGAGACAGCACCTAATAGCATAGTTGATAAAGAAAAAGAATTCTATGAAAAAGACGTAGCATATTTACAGTTAGAAGGCGAAGATCCTAATTTATACGATGATGTAGACTCAGAAAAAACAATAAAAAATTCTGAAGCTAGACTGAATGCAATAAAAAAATACAGAAACTTAACAAGTTCAAATGTACCTTGGTTAGTATATTATGCACCTACAACTAAATCGTGTGCCCAAGCTTATTCTGAATACGATAATCCGCTTGAGGCTCTTGCTCAAGCATACAAAGACGCAAATAAAATTAATAGAGTTGGTAAACTCGATGAACACATAAAAGCGCTTGAACATAGAGCAAACATATTAAATAGTCTTGTAGAAGAAGGTTACAGAACATTCCACTATATTAGTCTTGATGAAAAAACTCAAAAACCAGATGGGAAAACCGATTTCCAAATCAAAGTTTCTGCAGATTCTATATTCGAAAGCACTCGAATGAAAATGGATAAATATGGTCATACACCAATCACAAATATTCCAACAGAAGAAGTTTTTTCAGCACCTTTAGCAAGTAGTGCTGAAGGTAAACTTAGCGCAACAAAACCATTTAGTATAAATGGAAAACAAATAGAAAATGCTCAATTTGTATTTAAAAATGGAAGAGTTATTGATGTAAAGGCAACCAAAAACGAAGATTTATTAAGATCTTATATCAAAACAAATAAAAATGCAGATAGATTAGGGGAAATTGCACTTGTTGCAGGTTCACCAATCGAAAAAACTGGGAAAATATTTAACTCCGTTTTACTTGATGAAAATGCATCTTGCCACTTTGCATTAGGTAATGCTTATCCAAACACAGTAAAAGGGGCTGCAGAGATAGAAGATTATGAAGAACAAGAAAAGTTTTTAGAAGACTCAGACATCAACGTATCTAGCGTTCATAACGACTTTATGATTGGTGGAAAGAATATAATAATAACAGCAATAAATGAGCAGACTGGTGATAAAATTCCTATTATAAAAGATGATAAATTCTTACTATAGTTGTAGAGAAGCTGGCAATTCCATAACAAATGTAATTGAAAGTTAATCGCTAGAATGCTTGATTTATTTGAACTTGAGGCTAGCTTCTGTCAGTACCATAACAAAATTTTATTTTTGCCACTTTTGCCGAATTCTTGCCGAAGTTTTTGCCGTTTTTTCACTTGTCCTTGTTGCGTTTTGGCGATTTTTGGCTTGTGTTTTGAAATTTTAAGATTGCAAAAATATGCAAAAAAATGTAAGCCAAAAATAAAATCATTAATTTTAACATTGTAACAATTTGCGCAAAAACTTTTATTTACGAGGTTTGTTACAAATAGAATTTGTTAAATCAAAAGAGTGGCATGTTACAAAAAGAATTAAAAGAAAAAAGGTGCAATAAGTGAATATAAATTTTAAAGGAATATATTACCCAGATGTTTTAACTGGTTATAATAAATATGTCCCCAAATTTGATGAACTAGACCATTATGAGAATTCTCTCACTATTAAATGTTATTTAGAGAATGATAAACAGGGTAATCATGTTACAGAATACTATAAAGCAATTTCAAAATCAGATCTTTTGAAAACTTTTGCTAGACCAATAGGTTACTGTAAAGTTTTGCTTGGGATTGTAAAATCTGAGAACAAAGAAGAATATGGTTATTCAATTTCTTTAGAGGGATTCGAAATTGATCAACAAGACGAAAAATCTATTTTTGGAATTTTAACATTTTTATGTGCAATGACTAAAGATTTAATCTCCTTACAATCAAAAACAAACCCAGAAAATGTTAAATACTATGAGCTTGCGAATAAAGTTTTGGACAAAGTGGGGAAAAGAGCATTAAAAAATTATAAACCCTGATTATTAATGTTGTCTATTTTTCAAAATTGTACAAGGATATTTTTTTAGTTCTGTAGGGAGGTGGGAAAAATAAAATGTTCCCACTTAAAAATTCCCCAATAGGATTTTTATTCCCCTTGCTCCTAGTGAGAAGGGAAGCGAAACTCGGGTGAGGTGTATATATAAATGGAAAACATAGTCCAATAAAAGTCCGTATGAGTCCAGTTTGAAATTTATTTTTCTACTTACTTCCAACCGCCGAAACTTACCTGGAT
>JAZLBN010000069.1:0-7019 GCA_045613725.1 Candidatus Gastranaerophilaceae bacterium | reverse complement strand
ACGATTTAAAAATGGCAGTAAATTTGGGAGTTCAGCATATTTCATTGTACGGGTTAAAAATCGAAGAAGGTTGCTATTTTCACGAAAATATGCCAACCAACTTACCAGATGATGATGAGCAAGCTGATATGTATTTAGGTGCAATCCAAACAATGAAAGATTTAAGATTTGAACATTATGAAGTGAGTAATTTTTCTCAAAGAGGATTTAATTCTCGCCATAATTTAACCTACTGGAATAATGATGAGTATTATGGTTTTGGTGTTGGTGCACACGGTTATGTAAATGGAATCAGATACGGAAATGTCGAAACCATCGAAGAATACATAATCGATCCATTAAAACACGCAGAATCTCATCTTGTTAGCCAGCCTGAACAACTAGAAGAAGAAATTTTTCTAGGATTTCGAAAAATGAAAGGGCTAAATATTTCTTCAATTAACTCAAAATTCAATATTGATTTTGAAGAAAAATACAATGATATTTTGAAAAAATACGAGGACTTAAATCTAATTACAAAAACTCCACAAGGTTATGCTCTAACAGAACAAGGAATCCTTGTTAGTAACATATTTTTGGCTGAATTTATTACAGATTAGGAGCAATTTTACAATATTCTTGAATAAATCTCATCAATATTATTTAAAAAAGCTTGTTTATCGAAAATCTGCTCGATTTCATCTGAATTTAATAGATTTAAAACATCCGCATCATTTAATAAATTAGCTTTAAAATCGCCGTGATTTTGGAATGCATCAAGAGCATTTCTTTGAACTATTACATAAGCATCTTCTCTTGTTAAACCTTTAGCTACAAGCGATAGTAAAACTTTTTGAGAGAATACAATTCCACCAAACTTATCAGTATTTTTAAGCATATTGTCTTTGTGTACAACAATATTTTCCATCAAACCATTAAATCGATTTAACATAAAATCAACCAAAATTAAGCTATCAGGGAAAATAATACGTTCAGCAGAAGAGTGAGAGATATCTCTTTCGTGCCAAAGTGGAATATTTTCTAAAGCGACAATAGAATTAGCTCTCACCACACGAGCTAATCCGCATAAATTTTCACTTAAAACAGGGTTTTTCTTGTGAGGCATAGCAGAAGATCCTTTTTGACCTTTGCCAAAACCTTCTTCAAGTTCAATAACTTCTGTTCTTTGTAAGTGTCTAATTTCTGTTGCAAATTGCTCAATAACACTAGCTATTAAAGATAATGACTGCATCAAGTATGCGTGATAATCTCTTGCGATAACCTGTGTAGAAATTCTTGCAGGTTTAAGACCTAAATTTTGACAAGTAATTTTTTCAACATCAGTTGAAATATTACTATAAGTTCCAACAGGTCCAGAAATTTGCCCCACTCTAATTTGATCTAGTGCATGAGTAAAGTTATCTTTTTGACGTTCTAAGATATCAATCCAAGAGCAAAGTTTAGCACCAAATGTCATAATTTCTGCGTGAATACCATGAGAACGACCTATACAAATTGTATTCCGATGGTTATTTGCAAGCGTTTTAAGTGTTTTAATAGTTTTTTCCAAATCATCAAGAATAAGTTTTCCGCTATCTTGAATTTGAAGCGCAAATGCAGTATCAATTACATCTGAACTTGTCAAACCAACGTGAACATAACGTCCCAAATCACCCAGGCTTTCATTTACACAAGTCAAAAATGCAATTACATCGTGACGAACCTCGCGCTCAATTTCATCAATTCTAGCCACAGAAAAAGTCGCTTTTTCTCGAATTTCTTTTGCGGCTTCAACTGGAATTGTACCCAATTGCGCATACGCATCACACACTGCAAGTTCTACTTGTAGATAATAATCAAATTTGGAATCAAGTTCCCAAATTTTTGCCATTTCTTGTCTTGAATATCTTTCTATCATAGTTCAATATTAACACAAATATTTTATAAAGAGTTTAATTGTAAACATCAAAATCTCATTTTTGCCAAATTTACATATTTGTGTTAGAATGTGCACATAAAAAGAAGAAGATTACTAAAAAAAGGGGAAAAATATGATTTCAGTAAACGATTTTAAAACTGGTTTAACAGTTGAATTAGACAACGGTTTATGGTCAGTAGTTGAGTTTTTACACGTAAAACCTGGTAAAGGTGCAGCTTTTGTTAGATCTAAACTTAAAAACGTAATCACAGGTCAAGTTGTTGAAAAAACATCCAGAGCTGGTGAAAAAGTTGCTAAAGCAACATTAGATAGACGTGAAATGCAATACTTATACAAAGAAGGTGCAGAATACGTTATGATGGATAACGAAAGCTACGATCAATTACACGTTGCAGAAGCTCAAATCGGTAGCGGTATTAAATACCTAAAAGAAAATATGAACATCATGATTCTTATGCACGAAGGAAAAATTATCGGTGTTGATATTCCTGCTCACGTTGAACTTCAAGTTGTTGATACTCCTCCTGCAGAAAAAGGAAATACTGCTCAAGGTGGTACAAAACCAGCTACATTAGAAACTGGTGCAGTTGTTCAAGTTCCTTTCTTCGTATCAAATGGAGATATGATTAGAGTTGACACCAGATCAAACGAATACTTAGACAGATGCTAGTTCTGAAATAAGTAGTTATTTGTTTACAATAAAAAGGAAAAAACTATGAAATTTGAAACAGATTATATTGAAAAATTAGCTAAAGTTTTAGCAGAAACAGGCTTAACAGAGATTTCATTGGAAGATGGTGAACAAGCTATCACTCTAAGAAAAGAAGTTGTGGTAACTTCAACACCTCAAGTTGTTGCTGCACCTATTCATACAGCAGCGCCTGCAGTTGCGACAACTGCTCCAGCCGAATCTCATCAATCAGCACCTGAAACTGCTAAAAAAGGTACCCCAATAACATCACCAATGGTCGGAACTTTCTACAAAGCTCCTTCTCCAGATGCAGAACCATTTGTTACTGTTGGCGCAACTGTTTCTTCTGGCGATGTTGTTTGTATCGTTGAAGCTATGAAAATGATGAACCAAATCGAAGCAGAAGTTTCAGGAAAAATCGTTGAAATTTGTGTTGAAGACGGTCAACCTGTTGAATTCGGTCAAGTTCTAATGTATGTAGAATAACTAGAAAAAGAAGTGAATGGAGTATTCTGTTCACTTCTTTTTTTGATAAGGGATATTTGGAAAATGTTTAGAAAAGTATTAATTGCAAACAGAGGTGAAATAGCAGTAAGGATTATTAGAGCATGTAGAGAATTAGGGATTCCTACAGTTGCCATATATTCAGAAGCAGATGCTAAATCTTTACACGTAAGACTTGCTACTGAGGCTTACTGTATTGGACCTGCAAAAAGCTCTGACAGTTATTTAAAAATTCCAGCTATTATATCTGCAGCTATGGTTTCAGGAGCAGATGCAATTCACCCTGGTTATGGCTTTATGTCAGAAAGAGCAGATTTTGCTGAAATTTGCGAACAACACGGAATCAAATTTATCGGACCTTCTTCTGAAGCAATGAGAAAAATGGGAGATAAAGCTACTGCACGTCGCACAATGATTGAAAATGACGTCCCTGTGACTCCAGGAACAGGCATTGTTAAAACTGTCGAAGAAGTTCAAGAATTTGGTAACCGTGTAGGTTATCCAATTATCTTGAAAGCTACTGCCGGTGGTGGCGGTAAAGGTATGAGAGTTTGTCGCAACGATGAAGACGTAAAAGTTAACTTGGAATTATGCCAAACTGAAGCTAAAAACTTCTTTGGTAACCCAGATGTTTATGCAGAAAAATTCCTAGAAAATCCTCGTCATATCGAAGTTCAAATTATTGGGGATAGCTTTGGCAATGTTGTTCACTTAGGTGAAAGAGATTGTTCAATACAAAGACGTCACCAAAAACTTTTAGAAGAAGCTCCATCTCCAGCAATTAACGAAGAAACAAGACAACAAATGGGTGCCGCTGCAGTTAGAGCTGCAAAAGCTATTAACTACGAAGGTGCCGGAACTTGTGAATTTTTACTTGATCACGATGGTAAATGGTACTTTATGGAAATGAATACTCGTATCCAAGTTGAACATTGTGTTACTGAAATGATTGCCAATGTTGATTTGGTTCGTGAACAAATTTTGGTGGCTTCAGGTGAACCTTTAAGCTACACTCAAAATGATATTAAACTAAAAGGACATGCTATTGAGTGCCGTATAAATGCTGAAAACCCAGCTAAAAACTTTATGCCAAACCCTGGCAAAATTTCAGGTTACTTAGCCCCTGGAGGTTTTGGTATTCGTGTTGATTCTCACGTTTATCAGGATTACGAAATCCCTCCTCACTACGATTCAATGATTGGTAAATTGATTTGTTGGGGACGTGATAGAAATGAAGCCCGTCGCAGAATGTATCGTGCGTTAAAAGAATATGTTGTTACAGGCATTGAAACAACTATTCCATTCCACCAAGAAATTGTTGAAGATGAAGTGTTTATGAGTGGAAATTTCAATACAGGATTTATTGAAGAATTTTATAAACGCAAAGGTATTCAGGAGTAGGGGTAAACATATACAAAAAGTAGGTCGGGATAACTATCCCGACTTAATTTTTATAAGTATTAATGTTGGGCTTTCTAACCCAACATTAATAAATGTTTATAGTAGTATGGTAATATGAATTACAAAAGAGTTTTTATTCAAAATTCCATAGTATTTGTTACTGTTGTTACTCACAGTAGAAGACCTATACTTATAGAAAATATAGAAGCACTAGAAGGTACTATTAATAACAAAGCAATATTATAATTTACAAAAAATGTCGGCATTACTATGCCGACATTAAAGGTAGAGATATTAGATATAGTAGGTCGGAATTGTTATCCAGACAAGTAAAGGAAAATACATTAATGAGAAAATCATATCAAGATGCAGTTGAATTATTAACATCGGTTGGGAAATTTCGTATTTCACTAGGATTAGAACGTATTGAAAAGATCTTAGCATTATTAGGTAATCCGCAGGATAAGTTGGATTGTATTCACGTTGCTGGAACAAATGGTAAAGGTTCTGTTTGTGCAATAATTTCAACTGTATTAACTTATGCAGGTAAAAAAACTGGACTCTATACATCTCCTCATATTTTTAAATATACTGAGCGCATCAAAATTAATGGATTAGACATTAGTGATGAAGATTTTGCGAATTATGTTTTTGAAATCTCAGAAATTGCACAAGATAATCAAATAGATTTAACTGAATTTGAAATACTTACAGCTGTTATGTTTAAGTATTTTGCTGATTACAAAGTTGAGGTTGTTGTACTAGAAACTGGTCTAGGAGGAAGATTCGATGCTACAAATGTTATTAGAAAGAATCTTTGCTCAGTTATTACTCATATTGACCTAGACCATACCGAAAGACTAGGAGACACATTAGACAAAATTGCGTACGAAAAAGCTGGTATTATCAAAAAAGATTGTCCTTGCATCGTTTTTGAAGGAAAAGAAATTTATTATGATGTAGCCGATGAAGTTGAGGCCCCATTACAAATCATTTTACCAATGGTAAATCCAGAAAACCTTTCACTTAAAGGTATTCATCAACAAGAAAATTTGTCACTCGCACTAGCAGCAATAGAAAATTGTTTCCCTGAAATAAAAAATGACACCGTACAAGAAGCCTTAAAACATGTTAAACATATTTGCCGTTTTCAATACATACCTGATAAACATATGATAATCGATGGTGCTCACAACCCTAATGGAATAAATGCCCTAATACAAAACCTTGATTTTTATTATCCAAATCATAAAAGAAGATTTATTTTTGGATGTCTTAATAATAAAGATTATAATTCAATGGTTAATACTTTGTTTGAAAAAAATGATGAAATATATTTTTACCACTTCAACCATAAGAATTCTTGCACAATCGAAGAACTTAAGTCCGTTTGTCCATATGAATCAAAGGAATTAAAAAACATTTCTGAAATAAACTTCGATGACAATAAACTAACAATTATCTGTGGCTCTTTTTATATGATTGAAGAACTAGTTAAAATCTTCAATATAGAATTGTAAACAAATGTAACAGAAAATGCCATCTTTGAAATCATAACCTTTTTAAATACTTTATATATTCAAGAGTAATAAAATAAGAAGAGGTTTAAAATTATGGCTATTGCAAATTTACAAGAAAAACTGTTATTTTTTACACAGCAGAAAAGTAGATTAAGCTTACAACTATCAGATGTACAGCTTAAACAACTTGGAGCAACAAAAAGTGTTGCTACAAAACAACAAGAATTCAACGCTAAACTAAGCGCATTATATTATGATGAAGAATGCGGTTATGGTACAGATGCATATGGAGAAATTCTATTACAATTAACAAATGAGCACGAATTTGAATTGTCACAAATAAACGCTTGGGAAGCTCAACTTGATATTGAAAAAGAAAACCTTGAAACACAATTAAATGAAATCCAACAATATGAAAATACTTGGCAAAAATTACTGTCTACAGCAATCAAAAATGACTTTGTATATGCTGGTGGCGGAAAATAATAAATGCAATAGCTTCTTATTTAATAATAAAAAAGACTCGATACAGCCATATCGAGTCTTTTTAACTATTATATTATCTATAGTCAAGCTATTATTTAGATGCGCCTGATTTAGAGATAATTTCGTCTTCAATGTTCTTAGGAACTTGTTCGTAGCATTGGAATTCCATAGAGAATGTACCACGACCTTGAGTATTTGATCTCAAGTCTGTTGCATAACCGAACATGTTAGCCAATGGAACAAGAGCTCTAACGATAACATTACCTGTGTTACCTAGAGGTTCTTGACCTTCAACTCTACCACGACGTCTAGAAATATCACCAATGATAGTACCTGTGAATTCATCTGGAATTTCTACTTCAACTTTCATCATAGGTTCTAAGATACAAGGTTGAGCTTTTCTAGTACCTTCTTTAATTGCCATAGAACCAGCAATTTTGAACGCCATTTCAGAAGAGTCAACTTCGTGGTAAGAACCATCGTAAAGTTCAACTTTAAC
>JAZLBN010000068.1:0-22171 GCA_045613725.1 Candidatus Gastranaerophilaceae bacterium | reverse complement strand
CCTTTGTCAAATGCTGCTAAGTATGTATTATCAACTTCTAAATAATAAAATAGTAGCAATCCCGAGCTATATAAGAGAAAGAGAAAAGGTTAAACCTTTTCTCTTTTTTGTATTATAAATTCTTGCGGTTTTAGTATGTTTCATGTGAGAGATTATTGCACAAATCTACCCTCACCCCTCCCCTCTCCCATAATTGGGAGAGGGAGCAAGACAAAAAATATAACTAAAACTTGAGTAAGATTAAATTTATTAATAATATCCCCTCGCCCATTTATGGGACACTAGTCGAACCGACAAAGTTATGAGTCGTGTGAGACTGCATACCTTTAGGTTGAGGGCTAGGGTGAGGGCTATACATTTACATCTATTCGTGCTAGACTTTAAGCACAGAAGGGAAATGAGGTGGATATGTCAGGCTTAAAAATTTATCTTGATAAAGATATTAACCAAGATTTAATCAAATCAAAAAAAATTGCAATCATTGGATTCGGATCACAAGGATACGGACAGTCAATGAACCTTAAAGATTCGGGATGCAATGTCGTTTTAGGTTTAAGACAAGGTGGAAATTCCGATATAAAAGCTAGAGATTACGGTCTTACAACTATGTCAATTGAAGAGGCTGTTAAGTGGGCTGATATTGTACAAATCCTTATTCCTGATGAAATTCAGGCAAAAGTATACGAAGAACAAATTGAACCAAACCTTAGAGCCGGACAATATTTAATGTTTTCTCACGGTTTTAATATTCATTATAAAAAAATCAGCCCGTCAGATAACATCAATGTCATTATGGTTGCACCAAAAGGCCCTGGACATACAGTAAGAAGCCAATATCAAGAAGGCAAAGGAGTTCCGTCTCTAATCGCTATTCATAATGATGCAACTGGAGATTCTAAAGAAGTCGCATTATCTTACGCTTCTGCTATTGGCGCAGGACGTGCAGGAATAATCGAAACAACCTTTAAAGAAGAAACAGAAACTGATCTTTTTGGAGAACAGGCTGTAATTTGCGGTGGTGTTTCTGCATTAATGAAAGCTGGGTTTGAAGTTTTAACAGAAGCCGGATACTCTCCACATATGGCATACTTTGAAGTTTTACACGAAATGAAACTTATCATTGATCTTGTTAACCAAGGCGGTTTAGCTGATATGAGATATTCTATCTCGAATACAGCAGAATACGGTGATATGACTCGAGGCCCAAAGGTTATTGGAGAAGAAGCTAAAAATGCTATGCGACAAATTTTAAAAGATATCCAAACCGGTAAATTTGCCGAAGAATTTACTAGTGAAATGTCTTCAGGCTGCGCTAACTTCAATAAATTAAGAGAAGAAAACGCTAATCATCCAATTGAAAAAACAGGTGAAGAAATTCGCAATGCATTCACTTGGGGAAAAAATAAAATTATAAACAAAAATAAAAACTAGAACTTATTAAAATACATTAAATAAAAGGATTAAATTATGTTTAACACAGAAGATTTATATGAAGTTGTTATATTTTCAATTGGGGACACAAAAGCTGGCACAAAAATGGGTAAGCTACAATTAAAAAATACAGTTGATGACTCGATTTTAAACTGTATCTTGTGGGAAGAAACCCTAAACCGTTTTGATAGCAAAATATTTAGAACTGGAAATCTTGTTCGAATCGTTTCTGCTAGTTTTAACGAAAAATTTAATAATTGTCTAGTTTCAGCTTTAGAGCTAGTAAAAGAAGCTAAATTAGGACTTGATGAATCTCAAATCGCACAATACTGGAATAAATTACAAACACATATCAATAAAATTAAAGATGATTCTTTAAGAAATTTTGTTGCTGAACAATTTTCAAAATACGAAAAAGAATTTAAAATTATGCCAGCTGCTAAACTTATGCACCACAACTACATTGGAGGTTTATTAGTTCATACTGTAGAATGCGCAGATTTTGCAGAACTAAATTTGGCAAAATTTACATATAAAACAAACGAAGATGAAGTGTACGCAGCGTGCTTACTTCACGATTTTGGAAAAATATTTGAATACACTATAGATATAGAAACAGGGCTTATAGATTATGCTCCAAAATTTAGAGAAGAGTGGATTACTCATTCTCAATACGGATTTACAACTTGTATGAGCGCAGGATTTAAAAGTGTTGCAAAAATGATTGCGGCACACCACGGAAGAGCCGACTGGGGCGCAATTATTGATTTGAATGAAAAAGACCTTGAACCTGAATTGTATCTAATCCATTTTATCGATAATCTATCTGCTAAATTTGGGAAAATCAATACAAGACTACTAGAAAACAGCTAAAATCAATCCCATATATCGAAATGTAAACAATTTCAAAAAAAATTTACGTTGTGAAACATTTTGAGTCATGGAGCATGTTTTTATGATAGATTAAGGTTATAGGATATATTTAAGAATAGTTTTAGTAAGGAGATAATAAATGTCTGAATACTTGAGCAAAGAAGAGATTAAACAATGGAGAAGCTCATTAGAAAAGATTACGTTAGAAGAATTTGCTGCTAGATTAGGGAAAAAAGTAGAAGAAAAAAAAGAAACTAACGACCTTATTGATATTGTTCTTCACGGAAGACCTGTTATTTCTGAAGAATCTAATTGGAAAACTTCAAAAGTTGAAAGATTAACTTCTATTGCCGATAGAGCTTATGAGAAAGAAAAAGAATTATATATCTCACCATTCTCTGCTCATAACCTAAAAATAGAAGATGAAAAAGATACTAAAAAAGAAGTAAAGAAAGAAGAAGTTGCACCTAAAAAAGAAATAAAAAAAGCTACAAAAGCTAAAACTGCAACTAAAAAAGTAGAAAAAACAGTTACTGCAACTAAAGAAATTATAAGTGAAGTAAAAACTGGCGACACTCTAAGAGATGAAGTTCGTATAGTATTCAAAAAAGCTCTAACAGATAGAGAACAAAAAGTTTTTGATTACTTTGCTGCACACAAAAATAAAATAGTATACGCTAAAGATTTAGCAACTTTACTTGACTTACCTAGAGACTATGTATACAAATACATTAAAAATCTAAGAGCAAAAATAGACGGAGAAGCACTTAAAAACGCAGATAAAGGTGGTTTTATACTTACCGTGTAATTAACTAAATTTTATAACAGAAAACCTCTCAATAAGAGAGGTTTTTTATTGATAAACTAAGAATTAAGAATTGTAACAAAAGACTAAACATATGAAATAATGACTTTCCAAAATACTTTATTAAAACATATACAGTTAAGATGGAGAGCAAACTATGGTACATGGAATCAATGGCACAGGTGGCATAAATAATGATGTAAAAATTAAACTAAACAATGTTGGATCATCTCAAACAACATCTACAAGTAGCACTTGGGGTGCAGGTTTTGCGTCCACAACCGGAGTGGGGCTTGAACGAAACATACCAGGACTAGAACAACTTTTAACCAAATTCGATTTTGATCCACCACCTTACCAGAAAAATATCGCACAATTAACAATTGATGATAAATACTATATTCCGGATCAACCATTCGTTGAAAACGAATTATGCGAAGTTTAAAGACACACAAAAAAAAGAGTCGGCGCTAAACCGACTCTTTTTTTTACTCTGTACTACAGACTATTGAGCATAAACACTAACTTGTTTTCTGTCACGTCTGTGTGGTTCGAACTTAACTACACCGTCAACCAATGCAAATAATGTATCATCTGAACCGATACCTACATTGTTACCTGGGTGAATTTTTGTTCCTCTTTGTCTAACTAGGATATTACCAGCTTTAACAACTTCGCCACCGAATTTTTTAACGCCTAAACGCTTCGCTTCGGAGTCACGGCCGTTACGGGTAGATCCCATCCCTTTCTTATGTGCCATTTTTCATTTTCTCCTTTTTACTTGTGTACTTTAACGATTTTAGACTTATTCAGCAGCTGTTTCTTCTGTTGCTGATTTTTTAGCTGAAGTTCTGATTTTTGAAATCATAACTCTTGTAAAGCCTTGTCTGTGGCCTTGTTTCTTCCTGTAACCTTTTTTAGGTCTTTGTTTGTAAACGATAACTTTTTTAGCTCTGTCATGTAACATGATTTTACCTTCTACAGAAGCACCAGCTACATAAGGTTGACCAACTTTTGATTTTTTACCGTTCACGATCATAACGATATTATCAAAAACTACTTTTGAATCTTTTTCGCCATCTAATAATTCAATATCAACGTAACGACCTTCTTCTACTTGATATTGTTTTCCGCCAGTTTCGACTATTGCGTACATATCTTTTTCCTTTCGTTGTGGGTTTCGTAACCCTAAATTGGGGTTTTATAAACGATTGACCCGAGTAATCACGTATGAGTATTATCACCCAGACGAAATCTGATGTCAAGTAGTTTTAATATTTATTAACTTTATTGTTCAGCATTATTGTTTGGAGTATTATTAATCTATGATGTTTAATAGGGATGAGTTGGTAAATATAACAGGAGCAATTGTATTAAAAGACGAGTTATCGCCTAATAAATCCTTTGCTATTTCTACAGATACAAGAACTATTACCAATGAGGATATCTATTTACCCCTAAAAGGCGAAACTTTTGATGGTGAAAATTTTATTGATAAAGCTATAGAAAATGGCTCTGTTGCTTACCTTACAACATCTGACAAAATTTATAACAATGCAAAACTTGTTTTAAAAGTTAAAAACACCTTAACTGCATACCTACAAATTGCAAAATATTATAAAGAGAAGATTGCTCCAGTAGCTATAGGTATTACAGGAAGTTCAGGAAAAACAACAACAAAAGAACTCGTATATGCAGTTCTAAATGAAAAATTCAAAACTCATAAAACTTTTTCTAATCATAACAATGAAATAGGTTTCTGCCAAACAGTTCTATCAATGCCAGAAAACACTGAAGCTCTTATTGTCGAAATGGGGATGAGAGGATTAGGCGAAATCGATCTAATTTCTCAGTATTTAAATTCAGATTTTGGTATTATCACAAATGCTGGTTCCGCACATATAGGCAGATTAGGAAGCCTTGATAACATTGCAATTGCAAAATGTGAAATTACAAATGGAATGAATAAAAATGGAACATTTATTGCTTTGAATCAAGATATAATTAAAAAGCATGTTAAGTTTAGTGGGAACAAAATTTACTACAGTATTAAAGATGTAGAAATTATCAAAAAATCAATTTCTTATTCTAAATTCAAATACAAAGATGAAATATACGAACTCAATGTAGATGGTGATTATAATATAGAAAATGCACTTTCTGCAATTGAATTGGGTTTGATTCTAAAAATGTCACCATCAGAAATTAAAAAAGGATTATCAAACTATCGCCCAATTGAAAAAAGATGGGAAGAAGAAACAATAAAAAATCTAAAATTTATTAATGACAGTTACAACGCAAACCCTGAATCAATGAAAGCTTCAGTTAAAGCGTTTATTGAAAACTACCCTAACCCTGTTGTTATTTTAGGTAATATGGGAGAACTAGGTGATAGTGAAAAACTCTTACACAGACAAGTTGGAGAATATTTATCCACATTAAATAAAAATGTAAAATATATAACTGTTGGTGAATTAGCAAAAGAAATTGGATCAACTTTAAGAAACAACGGATTTGATGTAAAATATTTTGATAATAATGAGCAAGTTTCTTGTTACATTATTGAAAATTTGAATAACAGTTATACAATATTTTTAAAGGCATCACGTTCAATGAAATTTGAACAAATTTTAGAGAATATAAAAAAGAGGGATATATAGATTATGATAATGGTTACTGTAGCATTTTTGCTTGGGCTAATTTTATGTATGTTATTTGGCGTACCATACATCGACATGCTTAAAAAAAGAATGATTGGACAATATATAAAAGATGTAGCTCCGGAAAACCACGCTAAAAAGCAAGGAACGCCAACAACTGGTGGTGTTTTCATCATTGCCGCAGTAATTTTAGCTTCAGTAACAACTCTGTTATTAGCTCAAAAAATGACAACTATAGCACTAATAACAATTATCACACTCTTGTTTTACACTTTTGCTGGATTTCAAGATGATTACATAAAAATAAAAAACAAAGGCAACGATGGATTAACAGCCCGAGGCAAGTTGTTTAGACAAATCGCCATAGCTTTATTACCGACATTATTTTTAATAATTACAAATCCAAATGCTTGCACTTTTACAATGGGTAGTATTATTCTTGATTTAAAATGGTTTTATCCATTTTTTGCAGTGTTTATAATCACAGGAGCTTCAAATGCTTATAATTTGACTGACGGTTTGGATGGTCTTGCTGCAGGATGTGGAATACCTGCATTCATTGCGTGTTCATTAATATCACTCACCCTTGGTGAAGTTGAATTAGCAATTATTGCTGCCGCTGTTGCAGGTGGGTTGTTAGGATTTTTAAAATTCAACAAACCAAAAGCAGAAGTTTTTATGGGTGATACAGGATCACTTGCTATCGGAGGGCTTTTAGGTACCCTTGCTATTCTTGGCAAATTTGAGTTCTTACTAATCTTTATTGGCGGAATTTTTGTAATAGAAACACTATCTGTAATCATACAAGTTACAAGCTTCAAAACCACAGGGAAAAGAGTTTTTAAAATGGCTCCTATACATCACCACTTTGAAAAGATGGGATGGGATGAAAAGAAAGTTGTTTTAGTATTTTCACTTACTTCATTTATTCTGTCTGCAATCGCAATCGGATTATTTGCATTATTTGGTAGAGGGTTATTATAATGGGAATTTTAGGTAAAAAAGTACTTGTATTAGGGTTATCAAAAAGCGGAATGGCCGCAGCAAAATTTGCAAAAAAGCAAGGAGCTATAGTTTATTTATCAGAAGGTAAATACATAGAAGAAGAAAACAATAGTAATCTAGCGGAACTAAGAAGTTTAGGGATAGAAGTGGAACACGGTGGACACTCTGACGAGTTTATCTCAAATGCAGAAGTAGTTATCACAAGTCCTGGTATTCCTCCACACAGTGAAGTAATACAAAGGATTAAACGACACAATATTCCTGTAATTTCAGAGTTAGAGCTTGCTTATAGAGAATGTGATATCCCATTTATAATAATCACTGGGACAAATGGAAAAACCACAACAACAGCTCTTACAGAGTTCATTTTAGCAAAAACACTAAAAGCTAAAGCTTGCGGTAATATTGGTCAACCACCTTGTAATATAGCAGATGAAAATCTTGATTACTTCGTTTGCGAAGCAAGCTCTTATCAGTTAGAAATGAGCCCTTCCCTAAAACCTTACATTGCGATTTGGACAAACTTCACCCCTGATCACATAGACTGGCACCAAGGGTTGGAAAATTATTTTAATGCAAAAGCTAAAGTTTTCAAAGATCCACAAACGCCAAAATACAGTATCATTAACGCAAAAGATGATAAACTTATGGAATTTTCTAAACAAATTTCAGGAGAAATTTTCTATTTCGCAAAAGATATTGGATCTAATTGTTGTTACATTAAAAATAATGAATTCATATATAAAAAAGATGGACTTGAAGAAAGCATCATTGCAGTTGCTGATTGTCCTCTCATTGGTGAGCATAATTATCAAAACATAATGTGTGCAATCATTTGTGCAAAGCTTACAGGAATTGATAACGATACAATTAGGGCTGCTATTAAAGAATTTAAAGCTCCAGCTCACAGATTGGAAAAAATTATAACAAAAAACGGTATAACCTTTTACAACGATTCAAAAGCGACTAATCCCGAAGCTGCAATCGTAGCAATTGATTCTTTCAATGATATTGATACTTTATTAATTGCAGGAGGCCGAGATAAAAATACAGACTTAAAAGAATTTTGTGAATCTGTAAAAAAACATATAAATACCGTTATTTTAATTGGAGAAGCCTCAGAACGATTTGAAGAAAATTTGAAAAACAATGGATTTACAAACATAATAAAAGAAGAAACACTAGAAAGCGCAATTGACAAAAGTATAGAACTTAAACCTGAAGTAGTTCTACTATCTCCAGCTTGTGCAAGTTTCGATATGTTTACAAGTTATGAAAACAGAGGAGAAGTATTCAGAAATTATGTCTTATCGAGAGTATAAATCCCCAAAAAGACAAGAACGAGAAAGAAAAGAACGCAGAAAACGTAAACGTAACTCTGCGGATTATATACTTTCGCCTCCGGATAAATCTTTAATTATTATTGTTGTATTCCTTGTCGTTATAGGATTTCTTGCAATATTTTCCGCTACTGCGCCAAAATGTTTGAGAGAAGGAATAAATCTGGCAACATTCCTTATTAAACAAGTAATATTTGCAGGTATCGGATTTTCTGCAATGATATTTTTATCAAATTATGACTATAAAAAACTTGAAAAATTAAATAAATTTTTATTGTGGTTTGTAATAGCATTACTACTAATTTTGCAATTCACACCTCTTGGTGTCACAATAAACGGTGCAAAAAGATGGATAAACCTTGGATTCATGCAACTTCAACCATCTGAGTTTGCAAAACCATTATTCTGTTTATTATTAGCTACATTATTCAAAGATAAAATAAATTTAAATACCTTTTTGAAAAATTTATCAACAATAATTCCACTGATTTTTATAATCTTACTGATATTAAAACAACCAAATTTAAGTATGGCGATAATTCTTTCAATGACAACATTATCTCTATATATAGCTGGTCGAGGTTCGTGGATACCAATTGGTATTGGAGGTGGAGTGTTAAGTGTAGGAATACTAACAATGTTACCTAAGTTACTTCACGGATATCAAATGGACCGAATTACAGTCTGGCTAAATCCAGGGAGCGATGCCTTGGGAAAAGGTTATAACATTATTCAATCATTAATTGCATTTGCCACTGGTGGGTTTAGCGGTACTGGTTATGGTAGCTCCATACAAAAATTAGCATACTTACCGGAATGCCATACTGACTTTATTTATGCAATAATCGCAGAAGAGTTTGGTTTTCTAGGTTGCTTATTTATTCTTGGCTTATTCGTAGCTCTTGTACATAGAGGGATGAGAATTGCAAAACGATGCCCAGATATGTATGGAAAGCTTCTTGCAATTGGTATAACCTTCGTATTTGGATTCCAAGCATTCCTAAATATGTCAGTAGCAAGTTCCTTTTTCCCTGTAACTGGGGTAACTTTACCATTTATTAGTTACGGTGGAACATCAATAGTTGTATCTTTAGCAATGATTGGTATATTATTAAACATATCAAAACAGAGAATAAAAAAAATAAGGGTTGAAAATGAGTAACAAAAAAACATATTTTATCACAGGGGGAGGTACCGGAGGTCATATATATCCGGCAATTGCTGTCGCTGATGAACTTCTAAAAAAAGATTCAACAGAAAAAATATATTACGTTGGAAATCCTAATAATTTAGAATCAACAATTGTTGAAAATAAAAACTATACATTTTTACCAGTAATTTCTTCAGGAATGCCAAGAGCTATGAACTTTGAACTAATCCGATGGGCATTTAAAATGTTTTTTGCGTGGATAAAATGCTGCAAATACATTGTTCAATATAAACCTGATAGAATTTTTGGCACCGGCGGTTACGTTTCCGCTCCCGTGCTATTCGCAGCTATTACAATGAGAGTACCTTTTGTTATGCACGATAGCGATGCTAACCCTGGATTGGTTACAAGAAAATTAGCACCATATGCAAAAAGCATTTCAATAGCTTTTGAAACTGCTAAAAAAAATCTAAAAAATAAAAATTGTAAATTTAATGGTAATCCAATACGTACAGAATTTAAAACATTAACAAAAGATGTTGCAAGAACAAGACTTAACTTAAAGGATAATTTGACCATATGCATTATGGGTGGTTCTCAAGGTGCAAAAAAAATCAATGAAGCGACAATAGAAATATTAAAAACATTATCAAAAACCCATAAATTACAAATTATTTTTCAAACAGGTAAACGAAACTACGACGATGTAATTCAAAAACTTAAACAGGTTTACCCCGAATATGAAACCGACTCAAATATCATTATAAAACCATACTTTGAAGATATGGTAACAGTTTTAAAAGCCTGCGACATTGCGGTAACTAGAGCCGGAGCATTGAGCATCTCTGAAATTTGCGCAAGTAGAATTGCACCGATTTTTATACCATATCCACATGCTGCAGCCGACCATCAACGAAAAAATGCTAAATGTATGCTTGAGCTAGGTGCAGGTCTATATTTAGAAAACGATGAAACAAATGCACAATCATTACTTGAAAAGATATTAGAACTTGTTAATAATTCAAATAAATTAAACTCTATTCAATCAATAACATCTGCACTTGCAAAATACGATGGTGTTGAAAGAATTATTGACCAACTAAACGCTATCTAAGAAGTTTTTAAAGATTCTAAATAGTCTTTATTCGCATCTAAAGTTGCTTGGGTAGCTGTTAATGAATATACAGGTTTATGACTAAATATATACTTTGCAACTGCTTGGATATCATCTTGAGTGATACTATCAATTTGTTCATAAATTTTATTTAAATAATCAACACCATATGGTGTGTCTTTACCACCTAAAATCTCACCTGTTTTGCCTGATGTTGTAGAAACTACATCAAGAATGGTCGATTTGATAGCTTTCTTAGCTGTTTCTAATTCTTCCAAACTAACTTTTTCATTCATAATCCTTGTGATATTTTCATTAAATCCATTAATAGATTTTTGAACATTATCAAATGTTTTTTCACCAGTTTCTTGGTTTTCTGTAGTTGTACCTATGTTTAACGTAAATAAACCAATATCTTCGACAAATCTACAGTTTGAGCGTACAGCATAAGCTAAATTTCTAGATTCCCTTAAATCCATAAACAATCTGGAAGATGGTGATCCACCAAAAATTTCATTTAATAAAATCATAGAAACTTTATCTTTTATATTTCCATTATGTTGAAACTTAAAGCCTTGTATAATATTTGCTTGATTTTTTTTGTTAACATCAGTAAGAACTTCAACGCCATCAATTGGTTTATAAATTGGCTCTAACTTTGTGGTTGAAACTTGTACAGAATTATATCCTGCAAGAGAATTAAATATAGATTGTTTTAACTCAGGATTAGAAGAAAATGGGCCTGATACAACAACTTTTCCTTGACCTTTTATAAGAGTATCATTATAGAACTCTTTTACATCGTCTAAGGTAATAGAATCTAAACTTGCAAGCTTATCTTTAGCACTAAAAACATAAGGAGTGCCTTCATAAATTACTTTATTAAATTTAGTTCTTGGGGAAACTTCTATACTGTTATATTTATCTTTTAGTCTTAACTTTGCAGCATCTAGATTTTCTTGAGTTAAATTTGGAGATTGAATTCTTTCTCTCAAAAGAGCTAATGATTTATCAGTACTTTCTATTGGAAAATTTGCTTCAGCACTAATTCCGTAATGGCTAAACCCAACACCATGGTCTAAAGCCAACATGTCAGCTTCTTTTTGAATTTTGTCATATGATTTTGATTTAGTTCCACCATAAAATAAAATATCCGACAACACTTCAGCTATTGCAGCTTTACGAGGAGTCCAAGATTTTGTTTGTAGTGAGAACTCATATTCAATATTATTAGTTTGAACATCATTTAACACTACATCGAAATTATTTGACATTCTATATTGAGAAACATCATTCACATTAATCGGAATTTTTTTGTTTGTACCTGTAAATGAAATTGAAGAAATCATTTCATAATCTTTATTAATACTATTTGCTGTAGCAAAATTTGGGTGCACAACAGTCAATGCAACTTTATTTAAATCAAGATATTTTTTAGCAACATTAACTATATCTTGAGATGTCATATTATCAACAATTTTATCAAAATCTTTGGCTTGCTCTATATTAGAATTTAGCATCAATGAGCCTACATAATGATTCATTGCTCCATTTGATTCAAAAATAGCATTATGATTCTTTTTCATCCTATTTTTAATAGCAGTTAATTCATCATTTGACGGTGGGTTTTGGGCCAAATTATGAATTGCAGAATACAAATCTTTTAAGAAAACTTCGACTTTACTATCTGCTACCGAAGATTGTATTACCATCATAGACTTATCATCTGGTCTTGAGCTTAAACGCTCTGGCGAAATATTTACACCTACACCAAAATCTTTTTCAATTGATGATGTTCTTGAATTTGATAATCCTGCAAATAGATATGACGCAGCTTGAAGATATATTTTATCCTTTGTATTATTGTTTTCTGGACCTGCAAACCCTAAAAATATTGATGCAGAATCCGCTGTTGTTTTTGCAGAAATAATATCTTGTCTCACAGGTTTATCTGTTGGTACAAGTTTTTCGAAATGTCTACCATTTACTGGATTATTTTGTGCAGTGAAATACTTTGAAATCAATTTCATAGTTTCATCTGGATTTACTTCACCAGTTATAACTGTTGTAATATTTGCTGGATAATAATTACTTTTAAAATAATTTACAACATCATCTCTAGTTAGAGATGTAATATTATCTGTTGTACCTGCAATAAGATCCAACGACGATGATTTCACATTAAATAAGTTTTTTACAGTTTGAGTAAAACCAATATTTTCATCTTCTGATACACACATATTTATTTCAGAATTTACAATATTTTTTTCTTTTTCTAGCTTTTCTAACAAAAACTTAGGAGATTGTAACATCCCAGCATGAAGCTCAATTTTATTTTCCAAATCAGTGTCTTCTAATAAATTAGACTGAATATAATAATCTGTTACTGAAAATGAAGTTGAAGCATTTGTATTGGCTCCCATCTTATTAACTTCATCAAAAAATACCTTTTCACCTAAAGCCTCTGAACCATTAAATAAATTATGTTCGATATAATGGCTAATACCTCTTAAATGATCTGGTTCGTTAAATGAGCCTGTATTCACATAAGATTTAACAAAAGTTGGACCATCTTTTGGGATGATAACAACCTTTTGACCATTTGCTAATTTGTAACATTTAGCATTTATACTATCAGTTAGTTTAATATCTTCAACAAAAGAATATGCCATAGGTGCTTTAACAGCATAATCCTGAGTTACATTTGATAAAGATGTAACTTGAGATTGCGAAGAACTTAGATTCTCAGGGTTTGATGTAAAACTCTGAAATTTTTGAACATTATCTATTCTTGCTGATGATTGTATAATTTGTGGAATAATTTTCATAGAACAAGCTACCTGATATTATAAAAACACAGGATATCCGAAATTTGCCTTTTTGTTAAGTTATATTTATCCTCGGAAGATTGTTTGTTCTCTATCTGGGCCTACAGAAACTATAGAAATAGGAGTTTCTAAAATTTCTTCCAATCTTTCTAAATATTTACGGCAATTTTCAGGCAGATCTTCATACCTGCGGATATCAGAAATATTCATACCCCAACCCTTATGAGTTTCATAAACTGGTTCAAGATATTTGTGAATATAAACATCCTCTGGATATGATGTATAAACTTTACCATCTCGAGAATCTTTGTATGCTGTACAAATTTTAATTTCATCAAAAGTGTCAAATACATCTATTTTTGTTAAAGCAACAGAAGTTAAACCACCTACTAAGCAAGCATACTTCATAGTTACAGCATCAAACCAACCACAACGTCTTGGACGACCTGTAGTTACGCCAAATTCGTGACCGATTTTTTGAATAGCTTCACCTATCTCATCTGTTAATTCTGAAACAAAAGGACCTTCACCAACACGAGTTACATACGCTTTAGCAACCCCTATAACTTCATCAACCATTGTTGGACCATAACCAGAACCTGTACAAGCTCCACCGCCAATAGGATTTGAACTAGTAACAAATGGGTAAGTACCAAAATCAACGTCAAGCATTACACCTTGTGCGCCTTCAAAAAGGATTGTTTTACCTGATCTTTTTGCATCACGTAACATTTCTTGCCAATCAAAGCATACAAATGGTCTAAAGATTTCAGCATATTTTTCACAAAGAGATAAAACTTCTTCTTTTGTATAAGTTTTCAAATTATATAACTCTTTTAATTGTTTATTTTTGATAGGTAAAATTACATCTAGTTTTTCTGACAAAGCTTCTGGAGAATATAGGTCCATAACTTTCAAACCAATTCTTTGCATTTTATCAGTATAAGTAGGTCCTATACCTTTTTTAGTTGTGCCAATCTTACCTTTAGTTGCAGTTGATTCAGAATAGCCATCAACTTCTGTGTGCCAAGGCATTGTAATAGAGGCAAGAGGGCTAACTTTCAAACCTGATAAATCTATATTTTCAGCTTTTAAACCATCAATTTCAGCTTGGAATGATTCTGGTAATATAACAGTACCATTACCGATTAAACAAGTTTTGCCTTTATATAAAATACCTGAAGGAATTAAGTGAAACTTAAAGGTTTTACCATGCGCAACAACTGTATGCCCAGCATTACATCCGCCTTGATATCTTACAATCAAATCAGCATTTTCTGCCAACAAATCAGTAAGCTTAGCTTTACCTTCATCGCCCCATTGAGCACCCACTACAACTCTATTTACCATATCCATAATCCTTTCATAAAAATAATAAGGTCTTTTGACCTTATCATTTTATCATAAAAATATATTAAAGTTTCAAATACTGAGGAATAATTTCAAAAAAGTCGCCAACGATACCCGTATCTGCTATTTCAAAAATTGGAGCATCTGGGTCATTATTTATAGCTATGATATGCTTAGAATCAGTTATACCAACCGTATGCTGAATAGCCCCAGAAATACCACAAGCAATATAAACTTTTGGACTAACAGTCTTACCTGTTTGACCAACTTGTATAGAAACAGGAGCTAAGCCCATTTCTACAGCAACACGAGAAGCAGCAACTGTTCCCCCAATTTTGTTTGCAAACTGTTTTAAAAGTTCAAAACCTTCTTTATTTTTTAGACCTCTACCACCTGCAACAATAATTTCTGCAGAATCTAACTCATTAATTACATTTTCAACAGTTTGTTTAAATTCTAATAATTCAACTTTTTTCTTCATATAAGAAATGTTTACAGGACAAGATACAAACTCTGTTTCAATATATGAATCTTCTCTCGTAACTTTAAAGACACTTGGTCTAACAGTTGCCATTTGAGGATTAGCTTTAGATAAAATTGTTGCCATCAATTGTCCACCAAAAGTCGGACGAGTAGCAGCAAGCAAACCTTTTTCGTTGATATCTAACCCTGTACAATCTGCAGTCAAACCTGTATGCATAGCTGAAGCAACTCTTGGTGCTAAATCTCTGCCTTGATTTGTTGCTCCGATTAACAAAATCTCTGGTTTTATATTAGAGACTAAATCAACAATAGACTTTGAATAAAAATCTGTATCGTATGTATTAAATTCATCATTTTCATAATAAAAAACTTTATTAACACCACGATTTCTAAAAGCTTCTTTATAATTATCAATCAAACCAAAAGGAGTAAATATAACAGCATTCACGTCAACTCCACCAAGTTTTTCAGACAATTCCTTAGCCTTATCAACAAGCTCAAAAAACACAGTATGAATATACTTTTCCCTAGTAATTTGAGCGTAAATTAAAATTCCTGAATATTCACCATTAGTCATTTTTCACAACTCCTAAAGATTCAAGTTTTTCTTTTAATAACTTAGCACTATCAAAACAAGATAAATCAAATTTTTCAGCATTATGAGTTGAAAGATTTCTGAAAGCCCTACTAACATATGTAGGAGACCCTTTCAAACCAACCTGTTCTGGAGTTAACCCAATATCAGTCATAGATATTATTTTAACATCTTTTTTTGAAGCTTTAATAACACCATTAATAGTAGCTCTAGACGGTTCAAAATTCTGAGTCATAACACAGATTAAAGCAGGCAATTCAACAGAAACTGTTTCAATGCCGTCTTCTGTGACTCGATTCAACACCAATTTGTTATCCCTAGATTCCACAAAATCATTAACATAAGTAACCTGAGGTACATCCAAGAAATTTGCAATATTAGGACCAGTTTGAGCAGTATCACCATCTACTGCAAACTGTCCACACACTACCAAATCAAAATCTGGGAAGACAGTTTTTATTGCACTTGATAAAGTTAAACCTGTTGCATAGGTATCTGCACCTGCAAATTTTCTATCAGAAATCAAAACTGCATCATCACATCCTAATGCTAAAGCCTTACGTAACATTGATTCAGCCTGAGGAGGCCCCATTGTAAATACAGTTATGGTTACATCATTAATTTGAGATTTTAATTTAAGAGCAAGTTCCAACGCATAGATATCATATGGATTAATAACACTTTCAACTCCTTCTCGTTGAATAGTATTCTGTTCAGTCCATTTAATATCTGTTGTATCTGGAACTTGCTTTATACATAATGCTATTTTCATAAATTTATTTTTTACTATTGTTTAGCCGCTTTTTGTTTTTGGTTTGCTTCTAATAAAGCATTGTAAGCCATTAAATACATTGAACATTTTTGAACACTTGGAACGTACCAAGCACATTTTGTTTGGCTACATACCATATCAATACCTGAACCGATACTGATTAGAGGACAAACTGGAATATCATTTTTTCCCATACTTCTAACTCTCCTTATTTATACAGTTTCTGCCTGTTTTAGCAAATTACAATTTTCGCCACGTTTACGTTCTTGATCTTTGTAAATTCTTGTTCTATTGATAACTTCATCAAAATCAATTTTGTGAGCATCAAAATCTGGTCCATCAACACAAGCAAACTTTGTTTCACCACCAACAGTTACACGACAAGCTCCGCACATACCAGTACCGTCAACCATGATAGGGTTCATACTTGCTTCAGTGTAAATACCTTTATCTCGTGTTAACTCTGCAACAGCTCTCATCATTGGCATAGGACCAACTGCAATTACATAATCAATTTTTTCTTTAGACATTAGTTCTTGCAACACAGTTGTACCATAACCTTTGATACCGTATGAACCATCGTCCGTAGTTAAAAATAATTCTGTACAAGCATTTTTCATTTTGTCTTCCCAGAATAATAAATCTTTTGTTCTAGCACCAGAAATCATGTAAACCTTATTTCCAGCATCTTTTAATGCCTTAGAGATTAAATAACAAGGAGCTGCACCGTAACCACCGGCAACACAAACTGCAGTACCATAGTTTTTAATGTGAGTAGGCTTTCCTAATGGACCAACCAAATCAACTAATTCATCACCAACCTCAAGTTGAACTAGTTTCTTTGTTGAATATCCAACAGCCATAAATACAAGAGTTAATTCTCCCTTTTCTTTATCTACGTCAGCAATTGTTAAAGGAACTCTTTCTCCTTCTTCTTCAACTCTAAATATAATAAATTGTCCAGCTTGAGCATTTCTAACCACATATGGCGCATCAATAGTTATTTCATATTGATTAGGACAAATTTCTTTTTTTGATAGAATTTTATATCCCATTCTTCTCTCCTTTTATAAAATCATAATAGGATTATACTACAAAATATAAAACATGGCTACTGTATAACAAGCTATTTACAAAAAAAATAGACTCTTGGTAAACAAGAGCCTATTTTTAAATCCTAAAAAGTCCTATTCAGCTTTTTCAGATTTAGGGGTTACAACTTTTACTTCTTCAATTCCACTATCTACTTTACCCAAAATTTGAGGTAATTCGATACCTGCTTGACCAGCTAAATCGTGCATTGCAGGAAGAGCTTTAATTAAATCTTTCATAAAATTTGCAGTAGTAGAACCACCAGCAGTACCTGTTCCACCATCCCAAACTGTAATTTTATCAAATTTAATATTCTTAATTGCTTCTACTTGTTTTTCAACTAATGTTTCTAATTTTTCAATCATTAAGAAACTTGTAGCTATTTCTGGTCTATTATTAGAAATTTTAACAAGATCTTCATAACCTTTAGCTTTTGCTTCTAACACAGCTTTAATACCTTCAGCTTCAGCAAAATACTTAGCTTTAATAGCATCTGCTTCCCCTAGCGCAATTCTTCTTGCTCTTTCTGCTTCGGCATCTGCTTGAACTTGTATTTTAAGTTTTTCAACTTCTTGTCTTGCAAGTTCTTCTTTTTTCAACTTAGCTTCTTCTTGGTCTTTTTGAGCAAGTAATACATCACGTTGCGCATTAGCTTTAGCGACTTCCCCTTCTCTAAATGCATCAGCTTGTTTTACAGCTAATGTAGCATTATATTCTGCAATATTAGCTTTTGAAATATTTTCACCTTCAACAGCTTGCGCTTCTAACTCTGCAGTTTTAATACGCTGTTCTCTTTCTGCATTTGTTTTACCAATTAAAGTTTGAGCTTCTTGTTCTGCAACTTGAACTTCTTTTTCTTTATTTGCAGATGCTTCACCAACAGCACCTAATTTTTCTTGTTGTGCAACTTCTACTTTAGCTTTGTTAATCGCTTCAGCTGCAGCTTTTTTACCGATAGCATCAATATAACCTGATTCATCAGTGATATCTTTAATGTTTACGTTAATAATTTCTAAACCAATTTTATTTAACTCTGTATTTACGTTAGCGTTGATTTGCTCTAAGAATTTTTCACGGTCTTGGTTAATCTCTTCAATTGTCAATGTTGCAATTGCAAGACGTAATTGACCCAAAATAATATCACTTGCTTGAGTTATAACATCAGGTTTTGATAAACCTAAAAGACGTTCTGCAGCATTAATCATAATTTTAGGGTCTGTAGAAATACCGAATGTAAATGTTGAAGGTACTGCTACACGAATATTACCTTTTGATAGAGCGCCACGTAAGTCAATATCTGTAGTCATTGGTTCAAGTGATAACACACCGTAATCTTGAATCAATGGGATAATAAATGTACCACCACCGTGTACACATTTAGCAGTTTTTTCTCCGCCAGTTTTACCATAAACTACAATAATTTTGTTTGATGGGCATCTTTTATATTGATTTGCAATAAATACGAATATCGAAATCAACACCAATGCGCCCGCAATCATTAATCCGAACATTTTTCTCTCCTTCTTATTTGTAAACCTGATTATTTATTAACTTTTTCAATATGCAAGATATCATCAACAATCTTTGTAACTCTAACATATTCAAATGAATTGATTTCTTCATCAGAATCATTTTTAGCATTAACAACTGATAGTTGACCATTAACCTCTACTTCAACCTGTCCTGAACCTTGAGGCTCAAACTTTGTATAAGCTTTACCAACTTGATTCAAGGCTGTTGATTTATCTTTTTTTACTTTCTTTTCTAACTTTTTAACTAAAAACATTAAATATGCAGTCATAAACATGAAAATAAAACCAACAACAATAGCGATTGCAATCGATAACCATTGTCCGAACTCAAATTGTTTCAATGCCGCATAACCCATCCAACCAAAACCCATAAAGAATGCCAAAATAGATTGGATTGAAATAAAATTAAACGAACAGTCTGTATCTATCTCACTATTAAAATCAGCGGCAACTTCTGCATCACCACCTACAAGAGCAAATAATGCTAACTTAATAACAAATACAATCGTTGCAAATATTGCCAAATAGTAATAGATTTTCCATATACTTTCTAAAGGTAATGCCATGAATTATGCCTCCTTACTCTTATCATTTCTTTTTTGCTTATAATTTTTTTGAGATTTACCCGATGGAGATTTTTTTACCAAATTTGCAGATGTTTGAATCCTTTTAACGCTGAACACATCAGGTAAAGATTGAATACATGCAATTACTTTGCGTAACGTATCTATATTATCGAGTTCTAATCCCATTTCTACAATACCGACATGGTTTTTAGTTTTAATATTCGCATTTACAATATTAGTATTATTATCAGATACTGCAGAAATGATATCTTTTAACAAACCTAATTTTTCAGCAGTTTCAATTCTTATTGTCGTATGGTAAGTTTTATTTGTATTTACCCCAGCCCATCTAATATCCATAAGACGCTCACGAGGTATTGTTTCTAAGGTTTTACAATCTGCTCTATGTACAGAAACACCTTTAGAACGAGTAACGACACCTACAATAGGTTCGCCAGGAATAGGAGAGCAACACATTGCAAATGAATACATTAAATCTTCTAGACCTTCAATATCCTTTTTAGAACTTTTTCTTTTTGAAGAATAAAAACTATCTTCTGGTCTTTTTTCTGCAGGTTTCTTCAGTTTATTAACAACCTTTTGTAGAGTTGTTTCGCCATACCCCAAGGCTGCAAACAAATCTTCTGCAGATTGATAATTCATAGATTTTGCAACTTTATCAAATTCACCATTTTTCAAATACTCATCAAAAACAGCTTTAGTTAAATCATGTTCAAGATTAGATTTACCCATCTTGACATGTTCTTCACGATTATTCTTTTTAAACCATTGTTTAATCTTTTGTGAAGCTTGTTTTGTTACAACAAAAGTTAACCAATCTAAACGAGGCGCAGGAGTTTTTGACGTTAATATTTCAACGATATCACCGTTTGTAAGCTTTGTACTTAATGGAACAATCCTACCATTCACCTTCGCACCAATAGTCTTGTGACCAACATCGGAATGGATACGATACGAAAAATCTACAGGAGTTGCATCTTTAGGTAAATCTAAAACATCGCCACCTGGCGTAAAAGCAAAAACCTGATCAGAGAACAAATCCAATTTAACACTTTTTACATAGTCTTCAGCATTTTTGGTATCTTTTTCGTATTCAACCATCTTGTGCATCCAAGAAAACTTTAAATCGGAAGATTTATCAGCTTTTTGCGAGCCTTTTTCTTTGTAACGCCAGTGTGCAGCAACACCATATTCAGCAACTTGGTGCATTTGCCAAGTTCTAATTTGAACTTCCAATGGTTTTGAACGAGGTCCAATTACTGAGGTGTGTAAAGATTGATACATGTTACCTTTTGGCATTGCTATATAATCTTTAAATCGACCTGGAATTGGTTTAAATTGAGAGTGAATTAAACCTAAAACCTCGTAACACTCTCTAACTGAATCGACAATTACTCGGACAGCTGTTATATCATATAAATCACTAAATGAAATATTTTGGCGTTTCATTTTAGCGTAAATACTGTAATAATGTTTCGCTCTACCAGTAATTTGAGCATTTATACCACTTTTTTGAACATCTTTTGAAATCTTATCAATCAAAAGGTTAACAGTTTCTTCTCTGTCAGCCTTTGTTTGAGCTACCAAATGTGCAATTTCATAATATTTTTCAGATTCCAAATATCTTAACGATAAATCTTCTAACTCAGCTTTTATTTTATATATACCTAAACGATTCGCCAATGGAGCAAAAATATCTAAAGTTTCTTGAGCAATTTTCTTTTGCTTTGAAGCTTCCATAAAATTCAGAGTGCGCATATTATGCAATCTATCAGCAAGTTTTAAGAAAATAATTCTTATATCATTTGCCATTGCGATAAATAGTCGTCTAAAATTCTCAGCTTGTCGTTCTTCTTTTGATTTAAACTTTAATTTACCTAATTTAGTAACACCTTGGACCAAGGTTAGAACATCTTGTCCAAACATTTCTTCAATTTTTTCTGGAGTTATTGTTGTATCTTCCAAAACATCATGCAAAAATGCAGCAATTAATGTATTGGTGTCAACTTCCAACCCTACAAGAATTTTTGCAACTTCACATGGGTGTATAATATACGGTTCCCCAGATACTCTAAACTGACCATCATGTAATTTTTTAGCAAACTTATACGCTTTTTCTACAAGTGCAATATCCTCAGTCGTATGCTTTTGGGATATCAAAACTTCTTTTATATCTTTAAATGTCTCTATATCTGCCATAATACACTAATGATATATATTATATTGATGATTTTCAAGGAAACAAAAAAAATTTCATCCAAAAATATTAGATTAACATAATATATGTTATATGTAATTTAAATCATAATTATTTAATTTAAAAAAATAATCTATTCCACATTTCTTTGACCGCAAAGAAACGTGGAGCAAAGAAACTCTCGACCTGAGCTACGTTCACTAATAAAATGTAATGCTCAACCCAAAACGAGTAAACTCGCTTATGTCATTCTGAACTTGATTCAGAATCTATCAATTATAATCGCTCAAACAGTACTCGTTTTTGATATTGTTTCGCATAACATTTATTGTTCACTACGCAAAGGTCGAACCTAAA
>JAZLBN010000067.1:0-22664 GCA_045613725.1 Candidatus Gastranaerophilaceae bacterium | reverse complement strand
CAAAAACGAGTAAAAGATCATTTCACAGCATACGGTCAAGCAATGATTCAAAACGGCGGACGTAACGGTATATCTTTAACAGCAGGCTTTAGATGGGCATTGGGTCATGATGGTTGCAAATACGATGATCAAAAGGTTGAAAGTTCAAAATCAGATCGTAAGGTTCTTAAACAAGTAAATAAAAATATTAAATTGAGTTCTAAGTAATAAAATATTAAAATTATTGTAAAAAGAGATAGTAATCTATCTCTTTTTTATATTTACATTATTAGCTTGCTTAATTATTAAAAAATAATAAATTTCTCTTGAGAATTTGCCTTGATACTTTATAATATAAGTATATAATGTTGTGAAGGGAAATGTTTTATGACAATAGAAAATTCAAATCCGTTTAAAAATGAAGACGTGATTAAAAACGAAGAAAATACAAACACAGAAGAGGTTTCTAGTGAAGAATCTCAAACTGAAGAAGTTAAAACAGAAGAAAACAAAGATAATAAACTTCAAGAAGAATATGACAAATTAAACCAACAATATATTCGTCTTGCAGCAGATTTTGATAACTATAGAAAACGTCAAGAACAAGAGCGTGAAAATCTTATCAGATACGGCACAGAAAATGCAGTTAAAGGTTTGCTAGAAGTTCTTGATAACTTTGAACGAGGACAAAAAGCTTTAGAAAAAGTTGAAGATTGTGAAAAAGTTAAAGAAAGTTTTAACCTTGTTCACAAACAAGTATGTGAAACTTTGAACAAATTAGGTTTAACTGAAATTAAAGCTGTTGGTGAAGAATTTGATCCAAACTATCACGAAGCAGTAATGCAAACTCCAACAAATGAACACCCAGAAAATACAATTATTACAGAACTACAAAAAGGGTATTTATTAGGTGAAAAAGTACTGAGACCTACTCTTGTAAATGTTGCAACAGCAGGTTAGAGCAGGCTACTAGACTTGAGGATATAGGAAGTAAAAAAGAAAATGGCAGATTTTTATGAAATATTAGGTGTTTCAAAAGAAGCAACTAAAGATGAGATAAAATCAGCTTTCCGCAGGAAAGCTAGAGAATTACACCCCGACGTAAACAAAGCCCCTGATGCTGAAGAAAAATTCAAAGAATTAGGAAAAGCTTACGAAACATTATCAGATGACAACAAGCGTGCAACATATGATAGATACGGTGAAGACGGATTAAAAAATGCAGGCTTTGATACTAATGGACCATTTGCGGGTGGATTTGGTGATTTGAACGATATTTTTGAAAGTTTCTTTGGGGGTTTCGGTGGTTTTGGTTTTGGAGGAAGACCTGATCCAAATGCACCTCAACGTGGAGATGACCTAAGATATGATCTTAAAATGAAATTTGAAGATGCTGTCTTTGGCATAAACAAAGAAATTAGATTTGATCATCTTGAAGTTTGTCCAGATTGTAATGGAACAGGAGCTGAAAAAGGTTCTTCTAAATCAACTTGCCCTCAGTGCGGTGGTTCTGGACAAGTAAAAACAGTTACAAGAACACCTCTAGGTAATTTTGCTCAAATTACAACTTGTCCTCACTGTAAAGGTGCAGGTCAAGTTATCGAAAACCCTTGTAAGTCTTGCCATGGACAAGGATTACTAAATCGAGAAAAGAAAATTGAGATTAAAATTCCTGCAGGCGTTGACAATATGTCAAAAATTAGAGTCTCTGGAGAAGGTGATTGTGGCATCAATGGCGGACCAAATGGAGATCTATTTGTTGTGATTCACGTTGAATCATCTAATTATTTTAAACGTGACGGAATCAATGTATTTACTGAATTAGAAATAACTCCAGCTCAAGCTGTTATAGGGGATTCTATTTCTATCAGAACACTTGATGGAGAACAAGAAGTTCAAATTCCAGCAGGAACACAACACGAAAATATTGTAAAAATTAAAGGAGCAGGCGTTCCAATTATTACTAAACCTTCTCAAAGAGGAGACCACGTTGTCATCATTAAAATAGTAATTCCTACTAAATTAAATGAAGAAGAAAAACGCTTATATCAAAGATTATATGAGTTAAACGGAGGAAAAAAACCTCAAAAATCTATAATGTCAAAAGTTAAGGGAGTATTTAAATAATGCGCAAAATTTTAACTGGTATTTGTTTAAGTCTTTTAGTGTGCTCAACCGCATTCGGAGCAGAAGTTCCTAAATCTATTCAGGATTTTATTAATAAAGATTTTCCTGAATCAAAATTTCGTTTTGATGGAGCAATTTTGCTACCTGATAACACAATGTACTTACCAGTAAATCCTGCAAAAATTGAAACTCCAGAAGAACTTGCTATCAAATCAAGCTATCCAGAAAACATGGAGCTAAAACAGAAGCCTGATATGATAATTTTAAATAATAATTTCATACTACTAAAGGTTATTAACACCAATGGTAAGAAAACCGTTGTAAATTTAATGGATGTGCCATCTGAATTACAATCAGGATTATTACCACAAGATATTTTATTACCAAAAGGATTGATTCTACCTGAAAATTTAAAAGGTATTATCGGGAATCTTGATGTTACAGTTTCACAAGAAACAGGTTTGCGTATAAATAATACAAGAAAGAAAAATAAAAATTATGAAACAACCCCAGTAGAACCACTTGAAAACAAATCATTTTATATTTCAACAGGTTCAAATAAAAACATTCAAGTTATTCATTCAAACAACAAAAATCCAGAATATGCTCTAGAACAAGACTACGTTATATATGATATAAAAGGGTATAACAATGAATTTCTATTTGTAACATATTTTGATTACAAAGTTTTGAATATTATTTCGTTAATGGATGAAAAAGTTATTAAACAAATCAAATTTGAGACATATCCAGAACAAATTTTAATTGATGAAAACAACAAACTTGCATATGTTACATCTAGCTCTGATTCAAGTATATATGTCATAAGCTTAGAAACTATGACACTAAAAAGACAATTAAAAATTAACGGAATGTGTGAAAAGTTCACCCTATCTCAAGATGGCACAAAAATGTTTTACGTAGATAGAAAAACTAATGACATTTGGACAATTGAATTAGACAACAACTACAAACTAACAAACATCGGAAGATTCCCTAATGTTTCAAAAATTGCCTATGCAAATGACAAGATTTACATAATCAGTCGAACTAAAAGTAGACTTGCCATTATTGACTATGAAACAAAAGAATATATTACAGAATTTGATGTTTCTGAAAAACCTGTAGATTTATTAGCCTTCAACGAAGATTTATATATTCTTAGCGCACAAGAAAATATTGTTGAAGTACTTAATACAAAAGAAGACATCATTACAGACAAATTGTTTTTAAACACTAATGCATTCGCAACAAATTTAACCCCAATTACAAATAGTAATTTGATTATGGTTACTAATGCAATGTCTGGATTATATTCAGTAATTGATACAGAATTAAAAGAAATTGTTAAAACAAGTCCAATTGATGTTCCAGTAAGAGAAATAGTTATTACAAATAAGGTTAAAACAATAAAATAATGATAGAAAAATTTGATCCAACAACACAAGAAGTACTAAAAGATTTAGAAAAAACCCAAAAAGAATTTTGGAATATTTCACGTACAACTGCAGAATTTTTATATAATTTAATTGTAGATTCTAAATCTCAAAGCGTAGTTGAAGTAGGAACATCTAACGGCTATTCTGGAATCTGGCTTGGTAAAGCATTAAAAAAAACTGGTGGTAAATTAACTACAATTGAGTTTTATGATAAAAGACTTGATATTGCTAAAGAAAACTTTGAAAAGTGTGGGGTTGCAGATATTATCACAACAAGAAAAGGAGATGCAGCAACTATTTTAGAATATCTGCCAGAAGATTTTGAAATCGACTTTGCATTTGTAGATGCGCAAAAAGCTCAATATATCAAATTTTTTCACCTTATAGCGCCTCATTTAAAAGTTGGCGGATATATTGCATGTGACAATGTACTATCACATGCAAATAAAGTTCAAGATTTTATCGACGATATCAATGCAAATCCTGATTATGAAAATGTGGTATTACCTCTTCCAGCAGGACTGTCATTAGCTAAAAAAATAAGATAGGAGATTTTAATATGAGCGAAAATTGTATTTTCTGCAAAATTATAAATGGCGATTTCGGTACAGAATTTGTATACGAAACAGAAAACACTGTTGTATTTAACGATATCAATCCAGCGGCCCCAATTCATATGTTGGTTTGTCCAAAAACTCATATTGAATCATTAAATGAACTTGAAGACTCTGCTCTAATTTCAGAACTATTACAAACAGTAAAAGATGTAACTAAAAAAATCGGGTTAAAAGCATACAAAACACAAATTAACACAGGAAAAGAAGCTGGACAAGAAGTTTTCCACCTTCATATTCATATTTTAGGTGGTTGGAATAGTTAACATTTTTTTACAAAATCTAATTTTTTCTAAAGTTTTTCTATTTTAATCCGATAACTCCTTTATATGAGAAAATAAAGGAGTAGTACTATGTCTTTTAACGTCAATAACAATAATAATACTCAACAGGCACAATATAAAACACTAAAGTTAAAAGGGAGTAAACAACAATTAAATCTTAACAAACTTGAGGGTCTACGTCTTACTGAACAACACGAAGGCCTCAAAAAGTATGACGAAAATAAAGACGGTATTTTACAAAAAAATGAAATTGATAAACTTGCAAAAGAATTAGAAGGTGCTGCAGGTAACTCAAAACTTTCAAAAAGAGAAACTAAAAAAACATTTGGAGATAAAAGTGTTTTTGAATCTATAAAAGCATTAGCTGAACAACAAGAAACACTTGAAACTCAAGGCTCCTACACCGAAGTATGTGGAAATAAATCCACTCACGTTTTCAAAGACAATGAAGGCGTTTATAGTTATGTAAAAACTACAGCAGAAGACGGTACAGTAACAACCGTTACTGATGATGGAACAAAAGAAGTCTTTTTAAAAGACGGTTCAAAAGAAATAACCGATCCTAATGGAAAAACAATTAAGTATGATAAGAATGGTAAAAGAGTTTCGATTACTCAGGATGGAAATATAACAACATTTCCAGATGATAATACAACTGTGACCAAAAATTCTGACGGTAAAATTATTCAAACAGTAAAAAGTAATAATGGTGAAATTGTTAACACAAAATTTGAATATCAAGATGGAAAAACTATCGAACGAGAATATTCTGATATTGGTGAAGACGCACCATTAACATCTATTACAGTTAGAACTCAAAAAGATGGTCATAAATTTGATACAAAATTTGCTTCAGAAGAAGATATGAAAAACAACAGACCTTCTGAAATGATTACAGATGCTCATAACCCATCACAAAAAACCATCACAAAATATACATATGATGATAAGGGAAATGTAAAAGCAGAAACAACAGATTCAGCAGGAAATAAGACTATAAAACATTTTAACGCAAATGGAGAAGAGATTTCAAACCCAAATCCACCTAAAACTCATACAGTTGTTAAAGGTGAATCCATTACTCAAATTGTCAAAAATGCACTATCTCAACAAGGGATTGAAAACCCAACAAAAGAAGAATTACAGGCTGCCAAAAAAGAGTTCTTAGAACTTAACAAAGACATAGTAAAAACATATAACGGAGTAAAAAAAGAATGGAAAGGTAATAAATTTTTCTATCCAGATGATGTTGTAAAAATTCCTAACTTTAATAAAACCGAAGACACTCCAAAAACGGTAGAAACCGAAGAAACATTGGAAACAATAGAAACCGAAGAAACTCCGGAAACAATAGAAACTGAAGACACTCCGGAAACTACAACAGTGAAAGCTTCCCCTCAGACTCCTGATAACAAAGAATTAACAGAAGATGCTATTAATCAAAAATTAGATTCTTTAAAACCTGGTGAAAGCTTCACTTATACTCGCGAAAGTGGTATCAAAGGAATGAGTTATAATCAAGAAACAATAACTTGGACAAAAAATGAAGATGGTACTTACACAAAAACAGAACCAAAAGTTGTAAACTTTAATGATGGAGGCTCAGAAGTCGTTGAGTGTTCAACTCGCTATGCTGCAGATAGACAAACCGTAATATCTTATCAGAAACCAGCTGAAAGACTTCATTTTGCTAATGAACTTGTGTCCACAATAAATATTGAAAATGGTAAAGAAGTAAACTACACAACAGACATTTCAAATTTAAAAGATGATCTTTCTCCATTTGGTAGAAGAGGAGATGCAACACCATATGATAGATTAATGTCTTCCATATCTCAACAATCAGAAAAAGCTCAAGCAAAGTTCTCATCACAAGAAATTAAAAATACAAATGGAGAAACAATTATATCTTTCCAAGACGGCAAATTTATAGATAACAATGGTAAAGAGATTTCATATCAAGAAGCAGTACAAACAATTTATGATCTTGATCAGAAAAAAGAATTAGGCTCATTTGTACAAACACTAAAAACTGAAGATGCCTTAAAAACAAGTACTCCTACAAATGAAACTGCAGCTGAAACCTCTTCTGTAAAAGATAATAATGGATACGATATCAAGAATGATGCCACTTTTATAAATTTAACTTCAGATATTAGTAATCTTGAAACTCAGTTACAAGAACTAGAAAACAAATACGGACTTGAACAAGGTAAACCCGATATAAAAAAAATGGGCGACGATTATAAAACATACAGAAATACTCAATATAAATTACAAAAATTAGAAAATGCCAAAAGCATGTATGAGAGCAAAATGAGCAATTGGCAAGAGAATGGTATCTCACAAATCACAATAAACGGAGTATCATACGACGCAAAAATGTTAACCCTATCAAATGGTCAAAGAGCCTATGAAATCGATGGAAGTTTATACGAAGTTAATATAAACGGGTTCCCTGGAGATCTAATTAGTGAATAATAATAATTGAAATGAAATTTTTATATGATAACATTTAGTTACGTGAAATATCACGTAACTTTTTGTTTTAAAAGATAGAAAGGGAACTTAAGAATGAAAAATGGTATTGAAAATGGTTATTACCACGAAATTACCCCAAGCGGTTTTGGTATCGCAATAAAAGCTGGAAAAGTCTTATTTTCTGATAACTCACCATTTCAAAAAGTAGAAGTTTTTGAAACAGATTCTCAACTTGGTAGAGTATTAACTTTAGATGACTTAATGATGACAACAGAAGGTGATGAATATCATTACCACGAAATGATTGCTCATATTCCAATGATGCAACACCCAAATCCAAAATCAGTTCTTGTAATTGGTGGTGGTGATGGTGGTACCATTCGTGAAGTTATGAAACATAAAACAGTTGAAAAAGCTGTATTATGTGAAATTGATGGTATGGTTATTGAAGCTTGTAAAAAATACTTACCAACAATTTCTTGCGAATTGGATAACCCAAAAGTGGAAATTCTTGTTCAAGATGCCATCGAATATATTAAAGATAAAAAAGATGAATTTGATATTATATTAATTGATTCTACAGACCCAATGGGACCTGGAGAAGGTCTATTTACAGAAGAATTTTATACAAATGTTAAAAATTCACTAAAAAAAGGTGGTATCATTGCCGCTCAATCTGAATCTCCTTTTGTAAATAGAGAAGAAATCAAAAAAATGTATACTTTATTGAAAAAAGTATTCCCAGTTGTTTCAACATACACATCAAATATCCCAACATACCCTGGTGGTTATTGGGCTTGGGCGTTCTGCTCTGTTGATGTTAAACCATTGGAATACTTTAATGAAGAACGTGCAGCAGAAATTATTCCAACTTGTAAAATTTACAATAAAGAATATCACAATGCTAGATTCGCACTTCCAAATCATTTAAAAGAATTATTATAATAATTGAGATAATTATAATAATAAAAAAGACCGAATTATCGGTCTTTTTTAATTATTTATAGAATAATTTTTATACATCTCAACAACACTATTATATGCTGCTGGAATTTTTACAAGTTTATGAGTTATATAATATGGATTTGTAAATACAGAATATACCTCTGCCCCAACTGATGTTGTTGCATTAGCTGCCACTCTTAATGACTTATTACTAATTTGAGAGGATGAAAATTTATATCTAAGTGGGTTATTACTTTCATATAAATCATAAGTTATAGCATCAATTACATCTGACGCTGGAGTTGAATCTATCCAATTTGATAAGTTTATCATATTTTGTTTAAATACTGTAGCTTGAATTAAATTCATATTTATATTAAATCAAAAAACAAATCTTTTTGCTATTAGCCACAAGAATCCTACCAACCCCACCCATAATATCTTGATGGTACATAATATGGTCTAGTTAAATAATAAATACGACGACTCTCAATATAATTTCTCTGTTGTTGAAGAGCATTATTACGTTGTTGTTCTATAACCAATGCTTTTTGAGCTTCCAATTGTTGTTCTTGATAAAATTGATTTTGTTTATTTTGAACATATGTATTATACTCTTGTCCTAAAGAATTAAAAGCATTTGTTAACTGTTGTCCTTGATATTTTTTTAAATAAGTATTGGCAGTTGTAAAAAATTCATTCTGTTTTTCTGTTAATTCCATAACTGAAATATTCTGCGGAAGTTGTTTTTGATAATCTGACCATTTTGGCACCTTAACAAAATAATTCAGTTTTGAAACAGCATTTTCTAAATTTTTCTGTTCTAAATTTGCAATAATCGCATTTACTTCTAGCATTTCAGCATCTGAAGTTGCAACTTTACGAGCTTCATATGCATATTTTAACTTGGTATTATCTTGTTGTGCAGTGTACTGTACTTTCAATAAGTTATCAAAACAATAATTTTCCTTTAATAATTCTTGCGCATATTTATTTGCTTCTAGGTTATTTTTTAATGCTAAATATGATGAATATAATAATTCTTTATCTTGGTACTGTAATTGAGATATTTTTTTTGAATATTTTATAGATTCTGCATAACTACCAACTGCATAATAACAATTTGCAATAGAAGATAATATAAAATCATCGCCATCGTTTTCATACATTTTGAAATAACTTAACGCAAGATTATATTGATTCATACTAAAATATAAAATTCCAAAAGAATGGTTTATCAACCTAGAATCAAAAACTCTGGCATTTTTATCCATTTCTTTTATTTTTTTCAAAATACGAACAGACTCAGCATAATTTCTACTAGAATAACAATAATCATAATATTGCAAATATGCCGGAAAATAATTCGGATACTTTGAAAAAACCTTATTCCAGTCATGCTTTTTAATAAGTTTTTGAACTTTTTTTGCATATTCATAATTATCTTTTTCTGATTTTGATAAAGTTTTTAAAAATTTCTTTTCTTCAGAAGACGACATAATAACAAATTCTGCATCTATTTTTGCTAAATTTAAATTATAAAATTTTAAATATTCCCCATATGGCATATTTCTATACTGTAGACTTTGCGTATAAGTTGGAGATTTTTGAACATCATCAGCTGTAAAAATATATCCTTGTGACGCAAATGACATATTATTCACCAAAAAGAAACAAACTGCAAAACTTAATAATATCTTTTTCATGCTTACACCTCTTGATAGTTCTTTATACAAAATATAACGAAAAAAAGAACGGATAAGTTCATTTTTCAAAACTTATCCGTCCTAATTTTAGTTTTATAAACTATACAGCTTTAAATACTAAAGATGCATTTTGACCACCAAATCCGAAAGAATTTGATAGAGCTGCATTTAATTCTGCGTTAACAGCCTTATATGGTGCATAATTAAGTTCTGCAACTTCAGGATCTTGGTTATCAAGGTTGATAGTTGGAGGAACAACATTATCAACAAGTGCTTTAACACAAACAATAGCCTCTGCAGCACCTGTTGCACCTAACATATGACCATGCATACTTTTTGTAGAAGTTACAAATAACGCTGGGTTTTCATTTTTATCACCAAATACTTTTGCAACAGCATGAGATTCTGCTTTGTCACCTAAACCAGTACTTGTACCATGTGTATTTACATAATTGATATCAGATGGTTCTAAACCTGCATCAGCTAACGCAAATTCCATAGCTTTAATTGCACCAGAGCCATCTGGAGCAGGAGCTACAACATCATAAGCATCAGCAGTTTGACCGTAACCTACAACTTCAGCATAAATTTTTGCCCCACGTTTTTTAGCATGTTCATATTCTTCAAGAACTAACACGCCTGCACCTTCTGACATTACAAAACCATCTCTATCAACATCATATGGACGTGATGCTTTTTGAGGTTCGTCATTACGTTTTGATAATGTTCTTGCTGCAGAGAAAGCACCTACACCTACATCACAAATAGTTGCCTCAGCACCACCTGCTACCATTATATCAGCATCTCCCCATTGAATTGAACGGAAAGCGTCACCTATTGAGTGAGAACCTGTTGCACAAGCTGAAACAACAACTTTATTAATACCTTTAAATCCATATTTTATTGAAATCTTACCTGATGGCATATTTACAATTAACATAGGAACAGTAAATGGTGAACATTTATTTGGTCCTTTTTCAATAATTCTTAAGTGATTATCTTCAAATGTTTTAAATCCACCAGCTGCTGAAGATACAATAACACCAACTCTATATGGGTCAATACCACATTCTTCAATATTATCCAATTTCGCATCTTTAATAGCTTCATCAGCTGCCACAACTGCAAATTGAATAAATCTATCCATTTTTTTAGCTTCTTTTGGATCCATATGTTCTTCAGGATTAAAACCTTTAACTTCACCTGAAATTTGAACAACATGTTTTTCAATATCAATTAATTCTGATACTGTAATACCGCTTTTACCAGCTTTTAAGCTTTCCCAGAATTTATCAACACCAACACCATAAGGTGTAACAGCTCCCAATCCTGTAATAACTACTCTTCTTTTGTTCATAATCATATCCCTTTTACAATCTTATAATAAAAAATGCGAGAATGAAGCATAGACCTCACTCTCGCAAATATAATAACCAGTTTGAATAATTCAAATTAAAAAATTCAATTAGTGAGGTAATTACTTACCTAATTTGCTATCAATATAATTTACAGCATCTTGAACTGTTTGAATTTTTTCTGCGTCTTCATCTGGGATTTCGCATTTGAATTCTTCTTCTAAAGCCATAACTAATTCAACTGTGTCTAATGAATCAGCACCTAAATCATCTGTGAAACGAGCTTCTGGTGTAACTAATTTTTCATCAACACTTAATTGATCTACTACAACTTTTTTTACTGTTTCTAATGTACTCATCTTCTTTTCCTCTTTTTATTATTTTGTATTACTAATACTTTTCTTCTAACATTATACCCTGTTGAATATTTTTTTGCAAGAATTTTACAATTTCGTAAAATTTTTGTTAATAATCTTTACTTAGATAATTAAACCGCCATCTACCTGTAACACTTGACCTGTAACGTAATCAGCATCTAATGCTAAAAATTTAACAGCTTTTGCAATATCAACAGCTTCACCCATTCTTTTCAATGGAATCATTTTCATATATTCATCTGTATTTCCAAGATCTTTAGTCATATCAGTTGCAATAAAACCTGGAGCAACAGCATTAACTCTAATACCACGAGAACCAAGTTCTTTTGCCAAAGATTTTGTGAAACCAACTAAACCTGCTTTTGCTGCTGAATAGTTAGCTTGACCTGGATTACCATATAAACCAACAACTGATGTTGTATTAATAATTGCACCTGATCTTTGTTTCATCATTAATTTAACAACAGGTTTTGAAACATAAAATGCACTATTTAAGTTAGTGTTAATAACAGCATTCCATTTATCTTCACCCATTCTAATAAATAAATCATCTCTTGTGATACCAGCGTTATTAACTAAAACATCAATTCTACCGTATTTTTCGATAATACCAGCAATAGCCTCATCAACTTCTGCTTGATTTGAAACATCAAATTTTACAGCTTCAGCATTAGCACCTAATGCTTTTAATTCTTCAACTGTTTGATTTGCAGCATCAACATTACCAGCATAATTGATAACAACATCACAGCCTGCGGAAGCAAGTTCTAAAGCACAAGCTTTACCGATACCACGTGAACCGCCTGTTACTAATGCAACTTTCTTTTCTGTCATAATCTTTCTCCTTATATAATTTAAATTTAATTTCTATACAGTAACCATTTCTTCTTTTAAAGATGAAACAGTTGCTTCTAATGATGCTTTATCATATACATTATAAACATTAACATTAGCATCAATTTTCTTAATTAACCCTGCCAAAACTTTTCCTGGGCCAATTTCTATAAATGTATCAATACCTTCTTCAATCATCTTTTGAACTGATTGTGTCCATTGAACTGATGAATAAATTTGTTTAGGCATTTTGTTTTTAAACTCAGCACTTAAAACAGTTGCTTGTGCATCAACATTTGTAAACACTGGAACAAATGCATTATTAAGAGTTAATTCAGAAACAAAACTTGCAAATTCATTACCAGCATTTTCCATGAACTTAGAATGGAATGCACCAGAAACAGCAAGAGGAACAACCCTTCTTGCGCCAGCAGCAGATAACAATTCTCCAGCTTTTGCAACGGCAGCTTCATCACCTGTAATTACCACTTGCGCAGGTGAATTATAATTTGCAACATCAACATAACCAACGCTTGAAGCCTCTTGAATAGCTTTTTCTAAACTACCTTCTGGAGCATTCAAAATTGCAGCCATAGCACCACCTTTTGTAGCACCCATTAAATCTGCTCTTTTTTGAATAGCTTTTAATGTTGTTTCTAAATCCATAACACCTGATGCATACATTGCACAATATTCACCCAAACTGTGGCCAGCTGTAGCTGAAGGTTCAATATTTAATTGAGATTTAAAAGCTTCTAAAGCTGCAATCGACATTGTTACGATAGAAGGCTGAGTATTCACTGTTAATTTCAAATCGTCTTCTGGACCTTCAAAACAAATTGTTGAAATACTTTTTTCTAAAACTTTATCTGCAATATCAAAAACATTTTTCGCTGCGTCAAAATTTTCATATAAATCTTTTCCCATTCCTACAGATTGTGAACCTTGTCCTGGAAAAACAAATGCTATTTTCTTAACCATAAATATTACTCCCTATATAAATTTAAATTTTCTATAAATCTAATAACAATATAACGTCTTTGAAAGTTATTATTAGTATATTACTACATTCGATAAAGACTAACAAATACCTTCACGAAGCCTTACAACAGCAGCGCCCCAAGTCATACCAGCACCAAAACCACATAAAATTGCTGTTGAACCTAATTTTACCTTACCTTGTTCAACTCCCTCTACAAGAGCAATAGGAATAGATGCTGCGGAAGTGTTTCCGTAATATTTAATATTTGAGACAACTTTTTCATCAGAGTAATTTAAGCGTTGTTGCATTGCCTCAATAATTCTTTGATTTGCTTGATGCGGAATAAGATAATCAATATCTTCTGCCTTCATACCTGTTTCTTCAATACATTTGTCAATATAATTCGGTAATGTTGTTACAACAAACTTATAAACATCTCGACCTGACATATGAATTTTTGCATCTGTCTCGTCACTTTGCTCAACTAACGGACAATTTTTACCAGGGAAATTCATATAAATATACTGACCAATTGTACCATCAGCTCTTATATCAAGAGATAAAATATCATCCACACCATCTTCTGCTTCAGTAACAACCATTGCTCCCGCACCATCACCAAAAAGAATAGATGTTCCTCTATCTTCCCAATCAACATAACGAGAATTATTATCAGCAGCGACAATTAAAATATTTTTATACAAACCAGATCCAATAAAACCTCTTGCAACTTGTAATGCATAAATTAACCCTGAACAAGCAGCAGTCAAATCAAAAGCTGGAACGAAATTTGGAATACCAAGTCTTGCTTGTATATTACAAGATAAAGCAGGATACAATTGTGGAGGAGCAGATGCTGCCGCAATAACACAATCAATATTTTCAACACTAATACCTGATTTCTCTATCGCTCTTTTAGCTGCTTCAGCACCTAAATCAACAGCATTTTCATTACCAGAAACAAGTCTGCGTTCTTTTATACCTGTTCTTGTATAAATCCACTCATCAGAAGTATCATATAATTTCGTTAAATCTTCATTTGTAATAACAGATTCAGGAACACAATATCCCACACCTGCTATTCTAAGTGGTCTTATATTTTTAATCATATTTTTTACCTATCTATTAATATTTTCTGCGATTTTAGAATTAATATCTTTATCAAGCGTTCTAGCAGCAACTCTTACTGCGTTTTTCATAGCAAATGATGAACTACGACCATGTGCAATAACAGAGATGCCTTTAACACCTAACAATAACATTCCGCCAAAACCTTCCCAATTAATACGTTTATACATACGTCTCAAGAATGGTTTTGCTAATAAACCAATAATACAACCTAAAATATCAGATTTAAATTCACGAGCAATCATTTTTAATAACATTGATGCCGTACCTTCAGTAACTTTTAATGCAACATTACCTGCAAAACCATCAGTAACAACAACATCAGCTTTATTAACAAATAATTCTTTACCTTCAATATTTCCAACAAAGTCAATTTTACCTTGTGAATGTAATTCTTTTAATAAAGGATAAGTATCTTTAACTAAAGTATTACCTTTACCTTCTTCTTCACCGATACTCAAAATACCAACTTTAGGTTTTTCAACACCAATAATAAGCTCAGCATATGCTGTACCCATTAAAGCAAATTGAGCTAACATATCAGCTGTACAATCAGCATTTGCACCACCATCAATTAATACAACCGGTTTATTCATTGTAGGTAAAGTAACAGAAATTGCAGGTCTTAAAACGCCTGAAATTCTACCTAAACCAAATAAACTTGCTGCCATTGCAGCTCCAGTTGAGCCGGCAGATACAACAGCTTCACATCTACCTTCAGCAACAGCTCTAACTGATGCAACAATTGAAGAATCTTTTTTCTTACGAATTGATTGCCCAACAGCTTCACCCATATCAATCACTTCAGAGGCATGTGTAATAACATAATCAATCTTATCTACGTCAATTTTTATTCTTCTTTTGTGTCCTTTAGTACCACAATCTGAAAGAATATAGCCCGTTGACTTAATTCTATCGATTTCTGCTTGGATTTCATCTTCTCTACCAACAAGCTCTAAGCCAACACCATATTCTTGTGCTGCCCATAAACAACCTTCAACTATTGCTCTTGGAGCATAATCTCCACCCATTGCATCTATTGCTATTCTTGTCATATCCTACTCTCTCCAAAGTTTGGTTTATAATTTGGGAGCGGCAATATGAATTGTCGCTCCTTTATAATTTCTTATTCTTCTGTTTTTTCTTCTGTAGTTTCTTCAGCTTTAACTTCTTCAACTACTTCTTCTGTTTTAACTTCTTCAACTTTTTTAGTTGCTTTTTTAGTTGTTTTTTTAACAGGTTCTGTAGCTGCAACTGCTGCCGCTTTGTCTGCCAATCTTACAGGTTGACCTTTATAATTGCCACACACTGTACATACTGTATGAGTTAAAACTGTTTCTCCACATGTAGGACATTTTGTTGTTTCAGGCTTTGTAGCTTTCCAATTAGCTCTTCTTTTGCCTTGAGCTGAATGTCCAGTTCTTTTCTTAGGTACTGCCATTTTCCTTTTTCCTTTATTTTCTTGTACTTACTATCTATTTTTTCGGGTTAATTTGGATGTTATTAAAAATTTCCATCCTTGGGTCGATAATTTCTTCTTCGGTAAGAAATTCTCTCCCTTTACAATTAATACCACAAACTTTTTTATTTGGAAGGCTTAATATTACAGATTGATACAATAAGTCATAAATATCAATTTCTTTTTCGCCGTTTAAATCAGTTACAAACTGTCCATCTTTTATTTCAAACTCTTGTCCCGATTCCTCATAATTCCCTAATAATGAGCTTTTCGAGAACAATTCATTTATCTCAAAATCTAATTCATGTTCAAATTTTTCCAAACACAAATCACATTCAAGAAAAATTTTTCCCGTAACATTTCCTGTAATTTCAACAAAATCACCTAAAGATTTTGCAGTCAATTTTGCATTAATAGGTGTAACACAGTCTATACCTTCAATTTCCTCATTGAAAATACAGTAAAGTGTTTTATTTTCGGCGTTTTCTAAATCATCTAGTAATAATATTTTTTCCATAATTCTACTACATATATTGTTCTTCTTGAATTGCTAAAGCTGCAATTTGATTAGACACAAAACAAACTTCTTTCAAAGGACCTTCTGTTTCTTTTCTAATTAACACAGGATTTGGTTGAATCATTCTTTGAGCCAACTCATCATATAATTCTTGATAATCTTGAACATACAACACTAATGGTGCTGTTGAACCTTTTATAAATACCAAAACCGCATAACGGACTTTAATATTTTGAGCATTCATTCCTTGTGGGTTAAATTGCTGTGCCATAGAATTCTCCTTTTCAGTTAAGAATATTTTAATGAAAAAATGCTCAAAAATCAAGATTAGACATGTTTTTACATGTTTTTACTTTTATTTTTCATTTGTGATAAAATTTTTATATCAGAAAGGGTTAAACATATGTGGGATAAACTAAAGGAGCAATTTAATTTACTTAAACTTGAAAAAAAGAAATTATGTCTTATTACAAGTTCAGACAAGTTTATCTCAAAAGATGATTTTTTGGATGCAATCGCCTCTGCACTACAAGGTGGGGTAGATATGGTAATACTAAGAGAAAAAACTATCCCAGATAATGTAATTGTTGATATCGGACATAAAATTAGAACATTATGTGATGAATATGGTGCAACTTTTATAGTTAACGACCGAGCTGATATTGCAAAAATTGTTGAAGCTGACGGTGTACACTTGGGAGAAAACGATGTAAATATCAGCGATGCCAGAGATATCTTAGGAGATAACGCAATTATAGGAAAAACAACCCATAATCCTGAAGATATAAAAAGAGCAATAAAAGATAACGCTGATTACATAACAATTGGTCCATTCTATTTTGAAGAAAGCAAAAATATTTCAGGAATTGAACTATCTATTCTTGATTGGGTAAAAGAAAATGTAAAAATTCCAACATTTATTACCGGTGACATCAACACAAATAATATTGCTGAACTCACAAATCTTGGTCTTAAAAAATTTGCATTGACTGATCAAATTATGTACGCAAAAATACCTGAGCAAACAGCCAGAACCTTTTTAAAATATTTACCGTAAATATTTACTTTTAAACATTCGTAGTCAATGATGGAGCAATAGAGATAAATTGACGAACCAGATCGCTATCCCATTGAACACCTGCACCTTCTTTTAAGATGGCACAAGCTTTTTCAATTGGCATACCTTTTCTGTATGGTCTATCACTCACTAAAGCATGATATGCATCTGCAACAGACACTATTCTTGCAGCCAGCGGTATTTGATCACCTTTCAACTGCTCTGGATAACCTTTTCCATCAAGTCTTTCGTGGTGATATTTTACAATAGGAATTAAATCACGCAACGCTTCATTTGGCGCTAACACTTTTTCAGCTCCAATTGTAGGGTGCTGTTTCATAATTTCCCATTCTTCATCATCTAACTTACCTGGTTTTTTCAATACACTTTCTGGAATACCAATTTTTCCTACATCGTGTAAAAGAGCACCTATTTTAATTCTTTCAACCTCTGTTTCAGGTAAATTTACAGCACGAGCCAATGCTTCTGCATATCTTGAAACAGAAGTAGAGTGACCTTTTGTATAAGGGTCTTTAGCATCAATAGCACCCGCTAAAGATGTTACCATTTCCATTAAGTGATTGTGGCTGACAATTTCTTCTTGGTTAAATTTGTGAACAAGTTCTTCTTCAAAATTTATACCAATTTGAGAGTGACGTTTAGTTAAGACTTCTGCAAACGAACTCAAAGCAACGTCATCCCAGAAATTGAAATCTGAAGAACTTATAATTGCAGACATACCTTCTTTATAACCTTTAGCCTGCGAAATAAACATAGCTTGCTCTGCTAATATCAACAATTTTTCCTGATCTATAGTGCATTCTGGATATGTTGAAATACCAACAGAAACCTTAACTGGACCAACATCATCCACAAAACAGCAAGACAAGCAATATGAAATATATTCTGCCAAATATTTTGCATCTTTTGTATTGGTATTAGGCATAATAACAGCAATTTCATCACCGCCATATCTGCCAGCTAAGTCATTTGCTCGGATATTTTGCTTAATTTTTTCTGCAACAATTTTAATAACCTCATCACCCTTAGCATGCCCGAGTTCTCTATTTATTTTAGAAATATTATTAACATCAAACATTACAACAGATAAAGGTTTTTCTGTCTCTTTTGCTTTGAGTAATTCTGTTGCCAATACTTCTTGGAAACCTCTGTGGTTATATAACGAAGTTAATGTATCTGTATTTGCAAATTTATTTGTCTGTTCTAATAGTCTTACATTGTGTATAAACATACCCATATAATTTGCAAAGAATGTTGTTAAATCTATATTTATGTTTGATATATTTTTACCAACAAGCAAAACTCCTATGCATTTGTTTATAGAAATCATAGGAACAATTACAGAACTTGTCTTTACTAAATATGGGATATTTAAATAATTAATATTATCAATATCAATTATCGTTTTAGTATTAAAACAGTTAATTATTGGATTGTTTTCATCTGATAAAAATACTTTTGATGAATAAGTATTACCTGTTTTACTATATATTTTAAGGTTTATGCATTTTGATTTTTCATGTAACAAACCAAAACCTATAAAATTCCATTTTAGCTTATTTACAAAAACATCATTTATTTGAGAAATCAAATCTACCATATTTTTGTGATTCTGAAAAGCATCAGAAATTGATTTAATAATCTCAAAATAATTAACATTTGTACTTAATTTTGCAATATTCGTAGCATACTCGTTAGTATACGAGCGTGGTTTTGTTTTTGTTGTATTAAAATTATTGATTGTTTCAACAATACTACTAAGATTTGTTTCTTCAGCAATAGAAATAGGTTTAATTAAGTTGTTCAAATTAGACTTTGTTTTATTTAAGTCATTTATCTTACTCTCTTTTAAAGTAGAAATGTCAGCATCTTGAGGAACTGATATCATTTTCAGTTCTTCCATTGAAACCTTTTTTGCCATTGGATTAGAGCTTAAACTCTTTTTCCTTTGAGTTTTCTTTGTTTTATTTAGTTCTTTATTTTCTAAATTTTCCAACAGAATCTACCTACAATTAACCTTTATAAACCTTGTAACGAAAATATTTTGACCATTTACAAAAAATATTTTACATTACTATACAATTTTAACCTCATACACAGATAAAAGCAATATTGTAAACAGACGGAAAAACAGAATTCTCAAACTCTGAAAACCCTTATGCTTACAAATACTATTTTATACTTTCTACTACAATTATAGTATAAATTATAACTCCATGTTTTTCTAGTGTTTTGAGGATAAATATTAATATTTGTAACAATGTTTATATTTTTTCTAAAGTTTCTGACTAAGTATTCCGATATACAAATTGTAATTAGAAGTTACAAGGAGTGTAAATATGTCAGAGAAAAAGATTATGGATGTAGAAGATTTGATGTTAGATTATGCTGAAATGACAAGTTTTGATTTCGGTGTATTGTCAAATGAAGAAATGGATACATTGAATAAAATTACAAATAGTGAATATGCAAACAAACCAGGTGCTTTCAAATATGGTAATTTTAAACTAATGGATTTTTTCCAAGCATTATTAACTAATGAAGGCTAATAGCTGTTAAATTATGGAGATGTGTAAAATGAACAAAAAAGATTTGTTTGAAAACGGATGCTTCTTACCTGAGTGGACAAGTGACATTGAGGAAAAACCATTATCTGTCGCTTATTCACACCAGAGAAAAGACCTTCAAACACTCTTAGATGAATTGAACAATATCAAGGAGCAGATTCAAGAAATTAAAAGCCGAGAATGGCACTTAGCAAAACTAATTCACTTTAATGAAAATGAATTAGCTAAAGAATAACGACTACCAGACAAATACACACGTAAATAAAAAGCCATAAAATAAATTTATGGCTCTTTTTTTGCACATGTGTACTTTTTAGTTTTCAGGGTTTTTGTAAAAGGAGTTTAAGCTGTTTTTAGTTCTTGAGACGGTCTCCCCACAGTCTGTATAAGCGCATCGATTACTTTTGGCATTTGGCAAATAAAAGAATAATGTCCGTTTCTTAATGAACAACGTCTACAATCACAATTAATTGAATAACACTCTAAAGCTTGTTCTGTCCAGTTCTGCGTAATAGAATCCGACATTTCTTCATTACCGGGCAAATACATTTCGACACTTTCCAAAACGAAATCGTCCATACAAGCCTCCCAAAAATTTTAAACCTACCCATTAATATTTTAAATTATGGCTCAATAGCTTTTATCCTCTATTTAATGGATATTTAAAAACAAATTAAATCAGAATTGCTTCCAAATTATCTTCTAAAAGGCTTTTTTGAAACTGTTCACATTCAACAATAAGTTCAAATATTTGTGCATATTTTGTGCTGTGCAAAATTTTTGAAATATCATCTACACCAATAAAATCAATTGTATAGAAAGACGAATTCTTATCTAGAATTTTTATAAAACCAACTTCTTCATATAATACCAATAACATTTCAAAAACTTTAATAGATTTACCCAAAAAGCTTGCACAACGTACTAATTCAAATTTACCACCATTATTGTGCGATGCAAATTTTAACATGCCAGTAAAAACTTTTAAAAACTCTTGTTCATCAAGGATTTTTGGCTCATAATTCATAAAATGCAACCCTTTTGGTTGAGCTTTTTCTAGAATCAAATCCAAGGTTTGTCTATCTGCAGGGTAATCGAAAAACATTACAACATCGCAACTCGGAATATTCTGTCTAGTAAAGGTTTTTGAACTAATTTCAGGATACATTTTTACAGTATCTAAAATATACTTACTTTCTGCGAAAACTTTTATATCCAATTTTGAATTTTTGATATAGTCATTTACATTGGTCAAAATGCCTGTCTTTGTTCGATTATCGTATATTTTATAACTACTTTTTGGTGATAAATCTTCTTCTACTAAAGCTTCAGAATGAATATCATCAATAATCAATTGAACAGAAATATTTCCATTAAATTCATTTATCTGTGGATGAAAAGCTATATCTACAGTATCACCAGCACCTAAACTAACATCTCCTTTTTTCCACCATATTGCAGTGAATTCATTTGCGTTTGATGCAACACTTAATCTTAAATGCGAATTATCTTGTCCCATTAAGCGTTTTTGAGAAATTTTTAAATTATTTATCGCAAAAACCGGACTTGGATTTGACGCCCCAAAAGGCTCTAATTGTGAAATTTCTTCAATCAAATCTGTTGTAATATCTTGAGCTTCTAACATTAAATCTATTTTTACAAAAGGCTTTATTTCTTTGGTTGAAGTGAACTCTTTAACTGTTTCATTTAATGCTTTTTTTACAATTTCAAATGGAGTATTTGAACCAGTGAAACTCAATCCAGCAGCTAACTTATGTCCACCATACCCATCAAAAAGATTTGCATTTGCATCTATCACATCATATAAATGCACACCCTCAATACTTCTTGCCGAACATCTAAATTGATCCTTTTCCTTTACATAAGACATTAAAAATACTGGTTTATAATATTTTTCAACAAGTTTTGAAGCTACAATACCGATGATTCCAATATGCCAAGCATCACTATATAAAACTATTGCGGGATTTTTATTACCTTCTTTTTGAACCATTTTGTCAGCTTGTTCAAAAATTTCCTGACATAATGTTTGACGAACTTTGTTTAACTCGTTTAAAGTATCAACCGCCATATTAACTTCGTGTTGATTTTCTGAAATTAAAACTTTTAACGCAGCATCAACGGTATCAAGTCTTCCAGAAGCATTTATTCTTGGAGCAATACCAAAAGCAATATTTTCAGAAGTTACACCATTCTCTACCTTATAACCTGCACTTTCCAAAAGCTTTTGTAACCCATAATGTTTACCTTTAGAAATCAAGTCAAGACCTTTTGTTACAAAATACCTATTTTCACCCAACAAAGGTACAACATCAGCAACCGTTCCAACCGCAACAAATGGTAAAATATTATATACAAATTCTGTTTTTTCATATTTTGTTAAAAGAGCTTGAGCTAATTTAAACGCAACCCCACAACCAGCAAGATATGATAAGTATTCAATTTGTTTTGCACTTAAAGACTCATCTAATGCATTTGGAGCTTTTGGATTAATTATTGCAAAAGCTTGCGGAAGTTCTTCTGGAGCTTCGTGGTGATCTGTTATTATAGTATCTATCTTAAAACTATTTATAAACCTAACAGCTTCAACATCTGAAATTCCACAATCTACAGAAATAATAACTTTTGGTTTTACAGTTGTCATAAGTTTTATCAAAGCACCCTTATCAAAACCATGACCTTCATTTTCTCTATCTGGGATAAAATAATGTACATTTGCATTTAAATATTTCAAAGTTTTATAAAGAACAGAAGTTGAAGTAACACCATCT
>JAZLBN010000066.1:0-26409 GCA_045613725.1 Candidatus Gastranaerophilaceae bacterium | reverse complement strand
AAAGACCGTGATTGCTACTACAAGCAGTTAAAAAGAAAAGAGGAAGAATGCAACATACTAAAAGCAGAAAAAGAAGTAATCAGAAATTACTTAGGTTGTGGTAAAAACGAAACAATAATACAAAGGCTTGATGGAATGGTTGATGACGCAATAACTTGCTCTAACAAATCAAAACAATACAAACAAGCCTTGCAAGAGATTAAAGATTATTGTAATAAATACCCACAAAATTCAATTGGGTTTAAAAAACAAATTCTACAAAAATGCGAAGAGGTATTAAAAGATGAAAGAAATATGGAAAGCATTTAAAGGGTTAGTTTATGAATTTTTCAAAATACAAAGCAGTTAAAACAGTTGTAGATGGCATAACTTTTGCTTCTAAGAGAGAAGCCTACTACTACAGGTTGTATTCCAAAATGCAAGAAGCAGGAATGATAAAGAATCTGAAAATGCAAACGTCATTACCTTTCACACTTAATGGAAAAAAGATGTTTGTCTATAAACCTGATTTTGAGTTTGATGACAAAGACGGACATCACTATATTGATGTTAAAGGTTTTGAAACAAAAGAATTTAAAATCAAAAAGAAAATAATTGAAGCATTTTACAAGATAGAAATAGAGGTCGTAAAATAATGGGTGCTAAATCAAAATACTCTTTGGAGCTAACACCAAGAGAAAAAGAAATTGAATATACAGTTTGTGAACTAGGCATTATCAATTATATTGATTTAATGGTTTATTTTAATATTTCAAAAACTACATTAGATACTCACCTCCAATCAATCTATGCAAAAAGAGGTGTAAATTGTAAATGTGGTATGATGTGGAATTATTACAAAAAACAGACCACGCAGAAGCCGATTTAAGCCCCTTAAAATGTTTTCTAGGTAGTTTTATACCTACTATGAAATTTTCAAAGTACAATTGATTTTTACATAAGCTTTATTATAGTTATATATCGCAATAACATATTTTGAACTTATAAGCCAGTAATTAAGCCAACTTGCTTTTAAGTTCTTTTTTTATTTCCAATTTAAACAGTTCATTTTTGAAGCAACGTGTAAAATATGCTCCAGGAACTCTTACATTGTTATCCTTACAAAGAGTCATGCACTTCCAAGCTAACGCAGGGTTTTTCTTAATAACTGCTCTTGGGTTGAACACTCTCCAAGAATCTAACGTGTTAACTAAATACCACCACTCGTCTTTACTCAATCTGTCTTTACTATCATGACATATAGAATGGGTATTTATACCTTCATGACATAGTTCATAGTCATGTTCATGACCTATCATGTCATGAGTAGTAGTAGTGTTGAAATTTTGCATAGTTATATCCCCTCTCTTAAATCTTGCATTACAAACTTGACCTATCGAGGTAACTCCACTATAATTAAGTTGTGAGATTAATTAAGGTTTTGGGAGTCCTCTCAGAATCTTTTTTTTATTCAATTTTTTAGGAATGTAAATTTTGAGCATGCTTTTTTTACATTTCCTTTGCTCATGATAAGCAACATGCTATTCTATAGTCAAGAGTATAAAATAACTGTTTTTTAAGCCTATTTACAGTTAATTACAGGAATTGAGGAAGTAAATTTTATGGAAAGAAAATTGTCTGTTTCAGAGTTTGCAAGCATTGTAGGAACAACTGCAAAAACTATTTATGAACGAATTAAGAATTACGATAAATTACCAGTTAATGAACAGTTAATTGTCGTAAAAGAGCGTGTGAATGGTCGTGAAACTGCTTTAATATCAACCAATTCAACACAAATTGAATTTTACAAGTCCATTTACAGTAAAAATACAGTTAATATCGGTGAATATTACGAAGATGTAACAGTTAATAACGATATAAAAACAGTTAATGAAGATTCAAAAGAAGTTAATTATAGTAAAAGTGTTGAAAATACAGAGTCTTTTATTGATAAGTTAATTAAGGTGAATGAGGAATATAATAACAGAATTGAACAGAAAAACACCGAGTTAATAACAGTTCAAAAAGAGTTATTACTTGCTAAGCAAACTCAATTACTTTTGGAAGATAAAGCGAGCCGTGAGGGCTTGTATTTAAACGAGATTACCCAGTTAAAGAAAGACAATAACAGTAAAGATACTGTAATTAAATGGTTAATATCAGTTATTGTAGTTATGTTATTACTTACATTTTCTGTAATTACCTATTTTGTAACTGTAAATTACTTAGTAAATAACAGTAATAATACACCAGTAACAGTAACTGAAACAGAAATTTCGCAATAAAAAACCCTCTTTCGAGGGTCGTAGAAAGGAGAACGTCAGAAGAAATAGAAAGGTAACTTATTCAATTTTGAAACATTGTTGTCTGTTGTTCCCCTTGTTATAACTTATATGTACCCATTTATCATACTCATTGATCAATTGGTCGTATTCTATATATGTATTTTTTATAAAGTGTACAATTTCGCTTGGCTTCATTCCTTTAATAATAAAGTCTACTGCTTGTCCTTTTAGATGTTGGCTAGTATCTTTACCACCTACTAATCTGTTTACATCTTTATTTCTATAGCCTGAAGTAATTATCATAGGTTGTTTAATTCTTTCTCTAATAGGGTTAAGAACGTAATAAACAAGATTTAGCATATTATCTAGGCTATTTATATCAGGCATATTGTTAATGTTGTTTAAAATAGCAGTATCAGAGTGTATTAGTTCCGACATTGAGAAATATAATTTACTCATTTTGTTTCAATCTTCCTCTTAATACTTTGTGACAGTTATCTTGCACTTCATCAAGTCTATGGTGTAGTGATTTAGTGCTATCTTCTACTCGTACCATTCTTTCAATTAAATTGTTATGTTTGTCTTGTTTTTCTTCAATACAATCTAGTTTTGTTTCAAATCTTCCCATTCTATGGGCTATATAAAGTCCTTGAAATATAATGCCAATTATTATTCCGACAAGTTCTGTATTAATATTCATTACTTAACCCTCTTAATTCTTACAAAAGGGCAACTGTGCGCAATCTGTTTTAATTTGTGAATTTCTCTGTTAAATCTTCTTGTTCTAAAGCAACTGTGCCAAATAAAAAGCGACATAATTAAGATGTCGCATAGAATACTGATAATTTCGTAATTCATTCTTACCCTTTCTTCAAATATTCATACCTCTTTTTACCCTCTTTGTATGCTCTTTCTGACGGTATTCCCCAATAATCAACATCTTCTAAGTAGTCTTTAGCAGAAGCGAATATTTGTTCTTGATTCATTCTTTGTCCGTCGTCAGAGTAACGCATATTAACAACGTAAGCATAGTCATAACAAGTATAATCAGAGTGTTCAAAGTCTATTTTTGCATTTGCTTTAACTTGATCGTGAGTCCAATGACCCCCAGAAGTTCCGTCAAAGTTTTTTATAACACTAATAAACTTGTTATATGTGTCTATGTTGTCAATGTGACAAGTAAAAAATTCTTCTAAATTGCCGAAATGTTCTTCCATTTCTTCAATTATTTCAAACAATCTGTCCTTATCGTGTCTAAGGATGTGTGCTAGTTTGTTCATTGTAGTCATTAAATTAATCTCCTATAAACTTCTTATTATGTGTCCGAGTGCTTGAAAGTTTATTATTCCATCAAGCAGTTTTGCATAATCTATTGGTTTAAGTGTAGGAAGATTAATACAACCATTGAGAACAGGTGCTTTTTTAACTAGAAATTCTGTTAGTAAATTACCGTTAATATACCCATTTTCCGTAATAAACCCTTTAGCCCAAAACTCTAATTTTTGTATGTTCTCGTTCAAGAACACTTCAAAACTTTTGCCTTTGGTAACTTGTGTAAATAGCCAGTTTGCTACTCCACTAAGTTTTACATTGTCTATACTTCCAAATATTTGAGTTAAGATATATTCTTCTGCAATATCAAGTTCGGTTTGTATTAAATCTTCCATACTTAAACCTCACTCTATGCAGTTGTAGTAGTTGCAGGTGTAACAGTTATATTGCCCCATCCAGGACAAACAGAACTGTTAGGAACAACTACTTTTGTTAATGCTTCAAGAGTTGATACTCTGTTTGATAAACAGTTAATACGTTCAGCATTTACTGCTTCAAATACTGCATTTTGTTTATCAAGTTGTGCAATAAATTGAGCAAGTTCTGTGTACTTCTTGTTTATTTCAGCATAAACCCCAGTACCTACAGAGTCTGTATATTTTTCAGACTCTAGTTTAGCGATTTTGCTTTCTAGTGCTGAAATTGTACGTGTGTCGTTGCAGTTAGAGCCACCGAATAAGCCATTTAAGCCATTGCCACTTAATAAGCCTAAAGCAGTACCTGCAATGCCTAAGCCTAAGCCTGCACCTGCTACACCTTGCGAACCTACGTTGTAAGTTCCGTCTTGTGTTTTAATTTGCATGTTTTTACTCCTTATTTTGTGTGTAAACGATATAGACGTCTATACTCACACTATAAAGAGTTTTTCAGTAATTTTGGGCTAGTCTTTTTGCCAAAAAAGCTAGTCTTTTAGCTTTTTCATGTGGTCTTTATAAACCTTATATATTTTGGGAAGAGCAACCCTTTTAACTGTCGAAAATGTTGCAAGACAAAAATTTAACCTATCACAAATATCAATTCTAAATAGCTTGCTTTTGTTTGTGTCATTGCCTAGTGAATATTTTAAAACCCAATATTCTTCTATTGTTAAGTCTGCTTTAGAAAAGATATTTTCCAAGTCTTCAATATCCATTTCTCTAAAAATGCGATATTTCTTATCCATAATTTCACCAACAAAACTTTTGATAATTATCTACAGAATGTTTCATAAGCCAACGTTTAAACCCTCCAACTCCTGCAACTTTTAAACATCTTTCTAATACCATTGTGGATAAGTATCTATTGCCATTGATATAATGATGATTTTCGCATAATACATCATGAAGCATTGAAGCAATTATAAATTGTGGAGAGGTGTTACTTCCTATGATTCTCCAAAAGAATTTAGGGATACTTGCACCGTCCCATTCATAACCACTAGGGATATTAAAGGTAAAACATTCACTCAGCCACGTCAGATTGACCGTTAATGGCTCTTTATTGATAAATGGCTTGTTACATATAGCCTTGTTTCTATCCTTGCCATAAAAAGGCATAGGATAGCTTATAGTAACATCTGGAACTTTGTCAAACTCAATCGTTAATTTCTTGTCCTTGTACCAAATCATTATTTTCTTCTCCACTTTTAAACGGTGTTGAGAGAATACATGTAACATCTAGACACCACGCACAATCAATGCCTGCACATAATCTCTCGTCATAATAATTTCTATATTCTATATTTTCCATCTAAAGCTAAACCCTATGTAGTTATTTTTTATTCGCAAGCTTTTCAGCAAATTGAATGATAGCCACTTCAATTTTTTCAAAAAGTTTTTGTTGTTCTTTTTCAATTAAATCAACTCCTTTTTCTTTTAAAGTTGGTAATTTTTTAATAAGTTTTTTTGCAAGTTTTTTAAGTATAAATTTTTCAAACCAATTAAACATAATTTATCTCCTAATTTTAGTGAACAAGTTAACGCAAGCAGTAGGACACCTGTATAGGTAGCCCAAGCACCTACTGCTTGAACCCATTACTGGGCGATTAATTCTGCTTTAGAGGAGGTTAAACCCTCCTCAAGGACTACGTCTAGCGTAGTTATGCCTATATCTTTTATATCTGTCCAATTCATTTCTTCTTCAATATTTGGCGCAAAAATAATCATCATTAGACCTATAATAACTTTGTATAATCATTTGTTTTAAAAAACAAATCTAATTGTTCTTTTGTAAAGCCAAGTAAAGAACCAACTGCATCCACGTAAGCATTACCACGAAAGAAGTTATTTGCTTTTAATTCTATCTTTAATGCTTTAACATCAAGCCCAATTGGTTGAAGTTCTGTAACTAAAGCAACAATGTCCTCAAAGTCTTTGCCAGTTGCTTTATATATTCCACGCTCCACATCTGCTGCGGTTAAAGATAGCATTGCAATACGTTCTTGTTCTGCTTGTTGTTTTTCTTCTTCTGTTTCAGCTAAGGCAATTAAAGATGTTTCTGTTTCTTCAATTGTATAGCCTTTTTTGTGATTGTTTTCAACAATAAATTTTATACGTTGTTCATCTGTATAAGGTTTGATTAATTCTGCTTTTATTTCCATTGTTTACCCCTTATCTAATATAACCTTTTGCTTCCCAATAAATAGGTATGGCAGTAGTACCTCTAAATATTTGAAATGAAGATGTTGTTTTATTAGTTTTGTTTACAGTTCTAGCATCCATTATTGTAGCTGTATGAGATTCCGTTAATTGAATACCATAATTTGTATTTACAAAATCTTTTAATAAATTAATAGTAACTGTACCAGTTGAAGTTGTTTCCAAACAACTTCCTTGCTCACACCAACCATCAGACCAAACACGATACCAAGACGGCAATATACTTTTATCAGATACTTCAACAAGATAAGGTTTATTTAAACTTATTTCATTGTTTTCATTAAGTTTAAAATCATCACTATATTTAAGATTTAAGCTATCTTGCCCTGTGCCGTCTAACATTCTAACTATTACATTGTCTATAGTGTTCTTTGCAACAAAGTATTTATTAGGGTCGAAGCCATAAATGCCGACATCTGCTTTTGGTAGTTCAAAAGTGTAGCCATTAAAAATAACACAGTTAAAATCTAATTCATCAAATGTAGCACTATCACTCAATTCAACAACTTCACCTAGTTCTGTAACCCAAGCAAGAGAATAGGCTCCGTCCTTTTCGATGAACTTAACCCCATATAAATTTTCAATGCCACCAAGATTAGATTGTTGTTTATAAGAAATGGTTTTAAAGCTTCCACTTTCTCCGTATTCTACGTAATAATTGCCATCCCAAGCACCACTGCTAGTATTAAGCATTGTGTATGATGGCTCATACAAATACATTATCTTAGCTTTTTTGTAAAAATCACCACTGCCACCCTCTGCTCTACAAACAAGCTTAGGTGTAAACGTACAGTCATTTTCAATTTTTCCGAAACACATTTGAATTTTGTTGTTGACTCTATCACCAATTACAATATCGCCAACATTAAAATTGCGTATTATTGCATTATAACCCTCTAAATTTAATTTTGGATAAATGCCATTAAACCCTTTTAATTTCCTAAATCTTAATTGAGCATTTTCACCAGTAGCCGTTAAATCTTCAAAGCTAGACTCTTCATTTCTTCCCTCGCCAACAATAGACGGCAACAATTCAGGTATTGAAGCCAAAAAGGCTTTATCATTCAAGTAAGCTCTGCCGTTATTGTCATATGAAATATTATCTGTAGAAGTTTTTAAACTTCCTAATTCAAGAGGTAATGCAGTAGAAAACTTATCTTGCTTATTAGCCATGTCCGTTTTTGTCGCAAGGTTACTTGTATCAATATCAGCACCACCAGTAGCAGAAATAACACCATTCTCAATAGTGATGTTTTCACCTGCAGTGTATGTAACAACATCAGATTTTAAAGCAACAGGCTTCCCCTCAACTCTTAATTCTGTGCCATACTGTTGAGCATTGCCATAGGCTACAATATCTATATAATTTGATTTAACATTTATTCTGCGAGGATAATGATAATCATTACTTCCACTATCACCTCTTAAAGATGGAGTTGATAAATTAGCACTATAAATGCTTGGACTTTGAACATCGGCTTTTTCATCCAATTCCTCTTTAGTTGCAAAATCTGAAACATCTGGAATATCAGATTTTAAAGCATAATCGCCTTTATCTTGTTTTGTGTTTAAGCCACTTGTAAACTCTTGTTTTGTTACAAGGTTAGATGTGTCTATTTCGCCACCTTGACCGTTAGCACCATCAGAAACAACGTAATCAAAAGTAGAACCATCAGTATATGTAATTCTATATGTCTTATCTAAGCCAACAGTAGAAATAAGTTGAGTATTCGCTATACCATTTCCAGTATCACCTTTTTCGCCTTTCTCCCCTCGAGGTCCAGTAGCCCCAGTATCACCTTTTTCACCAGTTGCACCAGTTTCTCCTTTTGGACCTTGAGGACCAGTTGCCCCAGTCAAACCAATAGGACCTTGAGAGCCAGTTTCTCCTTTGTCGCCCTTTTCACCTTTTTCACCTTGTAAACCACGTGGACCAGTCGCACCAGTAGCACCTGTGTCGCCTTTTAAACCTTGCTCACCACGTTCGCCTTTTTCGCCTTGAGGTCCTTGTTCACCCTTTTCGCCTTTGTCGCCCTTAGGACCTTGAGGACCTTGTAAGCCTTGTTCTCCTCTTTGTCCTTGTAAACCTTGATCACCTTTTGGACCAGTAGAAACAAGGTTAACATTTACTTCATTAATTGTTTTATTGTCAATTTCTACAGTTGTTTCAAAGACTTCTGTGCTAGTAATTTCTACATCTATTTCAAATGGCATTATCTTGCTTCCTTTTCAGAATTAAAATGAGCTACGCAATGGATAGTTTTTTGTTTATTTCTTCCATCAAAAAGAATTAAGTCGCAATGGTTATCATCGTGTAAAATTGCAGTTTGTTTAGTATTTAACACAACACCTATAGGGAAAGTAGGGTTATCATATTCAAGAGTTATTTCACCATCATTAATTAATAAAATAGCCTTAGTTACAGTTTCGCCCTCAGGTATTTTTACCTTTATTTTTAAAAACTCTGATTGTCCGAATGCATCTGTATCGTCTGTTCTAGTAATCATCTATTTACTCCTTTTGTTAAGCCCATATTGTTTTTTAAGTCTATCTCTGACTTTATCTCTTACTTTGTTTATTAGTTTTACTTTTTGTTCATCATCAGACTTTTTATATTTATATGTTTTAATCAAAGTATTTACTTCTGTAGAATATTGTTTAGCAAATTCTTTTTCTGCTTTAATTTTTTTGTCATCTGATAAACTACTTAACTTGCCTAATTTTGTAACTTTAGAAAGAGTGACCTTTGTTTCTGTATTTTTGTCTGAAAGTCTATCTATTTCATTAATTACAGAGTTTGAAATTTCTTGTTTTACTCTTGCACCAGCAAATAAAGTAGAAATTGCTGATTGTGTTTCTACTGGTCTACCTGTGCCATAATTGTATTGTGCTGGTAAGTTTTCTCTAATAATTGGAAGTTTAGACATCAATCTATTAAATGCTTTATTTTGTGTATCTCTTTCGTATTCGTCTGTGATTTTTGCAACGTCTGTCAATATTGCTGGCAAAGAACGAGAAGAAACAAAGTCAATAGTCGCATCTTCTAAAACTTTTATATTTTCGCCGACATCTCTACCTAGAGTTCTACTAGTATTTTCTAATAATTTCTTTAAGTCACCCACTACTGGAAGTTTTAAAGATTGGAAGCCAGCACCTTGTACATATTTAAACACTTTTTCTTTTAAATCGTTTCCACGTCTAGCATTTAAAATAGATACTAAAGGAAGCCCTAAAGTGCCAAAATAATCTAAACTATAGTATTTATCACCTATTTTAATAGAGTTATATACACCACCTTTTAATTTGACTAAATCTCTTTCTTTTGGTGATAACAACGCATAGTCTGGAATATAATCTTCATCATCAATAAGTGCTGCTAACATAAAACTAACTAATAACCCTAAGCCATTACGAGATAAAGAACGCATTGCTTTTTTAGATGTTTCGGTTAACTCGCCATTTTTAAAATCATTTATAATTGTTTTTACTTTGGTTAACGCATAAGCACCACCGAATGTATAATCTAAACCTAAACCAATAACATTTGCTGGAGTTTTAACAAATGGACTTAATAAATCACCAAGCATTAAACTTTTAGATGCTTTATTCATTGCGTTTCTCATATCAAGAGTAAATTTAGAGATTGTTCCTTTGTTTTGATATGTAGCAATAAGTGCATCATTGATAGCAATTTCTCTAATTTGTTGTCCTATTTCTGTTTTCGGCTCTACTAAAATTACATCTTTAAATATTTCAGTTGCTTTTTTACTATCACCTTTTGCATATTGAGTCGCTAATAAGTTAGCAGTATCTGTAAAGGCTAAGTCTTTAAATATCAAATCTGGATAGCCTAAGCCATATTTAAATATCGTTTGTTCGTAAAATCTGCCTAATGCTCTAGTCCAGCCCTCACCTTGAGAAGTTGTCATTTTTTTAGACAATATTTTTCTAGTAGGATCTATCTCTGGCATTGAAGAAAGTTGATAACCACTAGCATGATAAACTTCTTTTGAAAAAGTTAAATAGTCTTTTATTGTTTGAGGGTCTACTGCTAAATTATTTGCATTATTCACTACTCTTTTTATTAATGCTTCAGTTACAAAGTTTAAGATGTTACTTTCAATGTTTAGTACCAAAGATTTAGGAGAAAATAACATATTTCCTCTGCCAACAGTAGAGGTAAGAACTGCTAAAGATGGACTAGGCGCTAAAGAGTTAGCATAGTTTTCCATTTCTGATAAGTTCTTAAAGAATAATACAGATGGGTTTCCACCTCTACCTCTAGTGCTTTCAATAGCCTTTTGTATTTGAGTTGTTTTTGATATTACTTCATTAGCTTGTTCTTTTGTTAAGCTAATACCTAAATCACCACTAATAGCCTTGTAAATATAGTTATAAGCATTTGTTCTAGTTCTAATTTCACTAGGCTCATATAGTGATTGGTAAAGTGTTTCAGGTGGTTTTACACCAAATTCAGAAGTTATTTTTTTAGATAGTTTTTCTACTATCTTTGTTCTTTCTTCTGGAGTTGCATCTAAATAAGCATCTATTTGAGAGTTGATTTCTCTTTCAATATATTCATTCATTTTTGATAACGCAATTTCACCAGTTTCATCTGACATACTTCCAAATTTTTTTACTGCAAGTCTATTTTTTGCGTTAGTTTCAATTTTTCTTATCCAATATGCTGGATCAAAGATATTTTCTATTGCATTACGTTGTGAGGCTATTTCTTGACCTGCTCTAGTAAGTTCTAAAGATTGAGTTTTTAAAGCATCTAAATAAGCATTAACATTACCTATTGCTAGCATTTGTTTTAAATAAGCATTAAATATAGCATTTTTTAATATGTCATCTGGTGCTTTTTCTAAGCCTTTTACAATTCTTTCGGCTTTTTCTAAGTTGTTAGCAACAAACTCATTAGCTTTTTTGTTTTGTTCTTCAATATTTGCTTTATTATAGTTTAATTCTTCAGCGATACCTAATATTTCAGCCTGTTTAGTAAATACTGCTGATTGTTTCTTTTCTCCATCAGAAACAACAGGAGTAGTATTAGCTGGAGTAGGTAAACCATTAAACTCTGCTTGTTTTTCTACTACTACTTTTTTTGTTTCTTCATAGCTTTTTTGTGCTTCTTTTAAATTCTTTTCAAATATTTCTTTTTGAGTTTCTTCAACTGTATATTCTGGTAATTCGCCAGTAGTCATAGTATTAAAGAACTCAATAGCTGCTGGTGAAAGTTTTACCTTTAATTGCTTAGCCGATAAATATACACGTTTTAACCATCTATCGTAATCATCAAAAGCACCTTGTATCAAGCCATTAGGTGCATAGCCTTGTAATAAATATTTTTCATAACCTCTAGCAAATTTTTCATGTTGGTTTCTTGTTATAGATATTTGACCCTCTTTAATGCCAAGCCAGTCTGCCATTGCGTTAAAGTTATTCATGTAAGCACTACTAGCCTTGCCTGTACGAGTATAAGCCCACATATTATCTAACCAATAATGAGCAAGTTCATGAGGTAATGTTGAATAATCAGCAAGGTTAGTTAATTCAATAGCCTTTTCGCTAACATAATACATCCCCCCTGGTCTAAATTCTATTTTAGGAAGCCCTTTAATTTGTGAAAGTTCATCATTGTTAACATTAGGGTTTAATTCAGTTTCATATTTTGTTATAATATTATTAAGTCCAGCTCCCAATTCTTGACGACTAAATGTAGGCAAGTTTTGTGTAGTTTTAAGGGTTGCGTTAAACTCCCTTTCTTCATCTGGACTTATTTTTGTATTCCATCCGGATAATAACCAAGTTTTAGTTTTTCCATGTTCGTCAAGAGATAATATAGCTTCATATCCATTTTTTTCTAATACTACGGTTTTATTTTTTTCTACATATCTAATGATTTGACCGTCTATAACTGTATCAAAAACATTTAACAATGTTTTAATTCCACCATGTTTATTTGCAATATGTACTATACCTTTTTTTTCATCCCCAAATACAAATGTTACATCATTAGTTCCACCATATAAATCTAAATCATCTCGTAAATTTTTTACTGTTTCTTCTTCACTTCCATTTGCGATTTTTTGTAGTGCTTGTTTTACTTCTCGTGCTTTTTTTATTGTTTTTTGAGAATGCATTGCTTGATAATAAATATTAGGATCTTCCTCATCAAAAGTTCCTCTGTTATCAACAGATTTTATTTGTTCAGAACTAAACGGAATATACACTTTGTGAATTCCACCACCTGATTTTCCACCCACGTCTATAATGCCATCATAACCAAAACTTTTTAAAACATCTGTAACCCAATCTGGAATTGACGTCCAAACAAAAGAATTTTCATTTTTTGCTATATCTTCTTTTAATGTGGTTATCCATTTCACCCCATCTTGTGTGTTTTTATCCCAAGGGTCACCATAAGAACCATATTTCGCTGGGTTTTTAGGTGCTTCTTTTTCTAATTTTTTTACAACTTTTTTCGGAAGATCAGTGGTAACAAGAGGGTTTTTAAAGGCTATAAAAACGTCGTAAACTTTAGAATGGTCAGTGTAAGGGTCTATATAATCAATATCTTCCCTTTTTATTCCAACCAATTCTAATACTTTTAAAAAGTCATCTTCTCTATCATATAAACTTCCACTTGTTAGCCAACTTTCAACAAGAGTTTTTAGCGCATTTCCACGATTTCTTTTTATTCCATAGTCATAATTTCCTAAACCCCTATTTGTATTTTCATCATATATTACTTCTTCTGCATCCCAATCTAAAGTAATATGAGGAGCTTTTTCTGCAATTTCTTGTCTTTGCTTAGATGTTAAATTCCACCATGCATCTTTAAGCGTTAAAGAATTATTACCAATTTTTAATTTAAACCATTGGTCATAATCACCCATATCGTCACTTAAAGATGTGTCTTGCTTGCCTTTTGCATAATTTTCAGAAATTTGTCTATCACTTGAAAAAAATGCCATTGGACCTGAAGTTGCCCTATCAGGTCTAAACACTGAACCAACTCTATCACCTCTTTGGGTTCCATGAAAGCCATTAACTGCTACTTTTTTACCTGTTTTAAATTCATAATTTAATGCTTCTTCTGAACCTACAAGAGGCGCATTATCAGTATATCTTTTAAAATATTTACTTTCAGTTCCTTTTTCAGCATATTCTTTTTCAGCTTCAGCAATTTCATTTTCATTAGCCCCAGCAGATGCAGCAGCTTGAAATAACTTATTTTCTGCCAACTTATTATAAATATATTCTAATACGTCTGCTTGTTCTGACTCTGCAACATTTTCTATTACATAATTTTCTAGTGCATCAATATCGTTCGTTTCCCTATAGACTTTAAAGGCTTGATTGATTATATTTGCATGATAATCTTCTTTTGTTTCTTGTTGTCTTACGATACCACCATTATTAATAATGCTTAGTGCTTGTTCTATTAATGATTGTGTCTTTTGTGCAGAGTAATCTTCATCAAAATTAAAGTATTTTTTCCAACTAGGTTCAATATCAATATCTAACGTATCATCTGCTTCTGCAAGCATTTGTTCTAGCACTTCTTGTCTTTTTTGTGCAGATGAATTGTTGCTTTTAGCATTTAATGTAGCCTTAATATAAGTTTTATCTTTGCCAGTTGCCATACTTAACAAAGTATAAGCAATATCTAAAGCTTCTCTATTTTGTTTTCCTACCGTTTCATCTCCAATTACAGGAGTTTCAGCCAATATCTTATCACCTGCTTTTAATTGTATTTTGCCGTCCATATAAGCAATATCACCAGCTTTTAGGACTTCATCAATATAGCAACCTCTTTTATTTGCTTCAGCCAATACCTGATTAGCAAACATTTTAGCAGTTTCAGAAACATATTGAGCAATATCTGCTTCACTTTCTTTTACAAAAGAACCACTATCAGCGATTGCTTGAGCTATAGCACTTGCCATATTGTCATAGATTGAGCCATGTTTAGCATTTAATTCAGATGAAAGTTCTAACTCTTTAGAAATAACAGTAGTCATTTCATTAGTTCCAGCTTCCCAAATAGCATCAACTATATTTTCTCTTTCTTGAGGATCTGCGACTACTTTGATTATTTCTTCATCTAACATTTTTTTAACGTTGTTTTGTTGATTAATGCCAACTGCAACACCTACAGAACCTCCAAGAATACCACCAATAACTGCTTCTTTCCAAGCTTGTTGCAGTCTTTCAGGCATATCAGACATTTTGATAGTACCCTCAGCTAACAATATTCCACTAGATGTAAGCGACTGTAAGCCCTCTGTTGCCCCCTCTGACAATAAACCTTTACCAGCTTGAATAAGTGCAGGTGACATGTTTTTTAATGTTTTATTAGAAAACTTAATAGGAGTTTGCCACATTGTAGTTTGTTTACCAAAACCTACATATTTCTCTAATAATGCTGAAGTGGCAAGATATGCAGTAGTGCCAATTGATGATTTTTTAGCCCATCCAGGAGTAAGTTTTTCAACATCAACATCACCTTGTTCGTTTAGTGGTATTCTTTCAGATTGTTGCTCAATGTTTTCTAACATTGTTCCAGTTGCAATACCTGTAATAGCTTGTGCAGTTGCTGCCTTTGTTGCACCCATTAAACCAGCTTTTGCAAGTCCACCAGCAACACCACCAGTCACATACATAGTCAATAAATTAGCTGCACCTTGTCCTAAACCAAAAGACCAACTATCAGCAGTTTGAGGAGTAATATTTTTATATCTTTCTTTTTGAGAAGCTAGAAAATTTCTTTGGATAGTTGCAATATTTGCTTGTTTTCTTTTTATTACTTCTTCATCAGCACCAAAATAACCACCAATAGCCAAATCAGCATTAGATAAGCCTAATTGAATAGCTGGTATAGTGTCTTTAATAGCAGAGTCAATAGCAACATTAAAGCCTTTTGTAACTCTTTCACCTAAGTTAGCTTGATAGCTTCCTAAAGATACTATATTAGGTCTATTTTGACCGTATATAAGGCTATCCCATGTATCTATTTCGCTTGCTTGTTGCATTGTAATATTTTTAGGCATTACATCAACATTTTGTTCTTTTTGGTTTAGTGCTTCTTCTAATGTAAGTGCCATTTAATTAACCTCTACAATCATATCTTTACTTGAATAACCTTGAAAAGTATAAACTTTCCCATTTACTGTAAATTTTGTTCCAGCTTGTAAGTTTTCATTTTGTAATTCAGGAATATACCAATACTTGCTTCTAATAGCTTTTTGAAGCCCTTGTTTGTACACTTTATGAGCATTTTCAAAATCTCCAGCAGTAGCATAATCTAGTACTGCTTCAGCAGTTCTTCTTTTTATATACTCAAGATCGCTTTCATAGTTTTGTAGTTTTCTAATAGTTTCCTTGTCTTTGTTTTGAGATAATGCTTCTTCTTCTGTAGTTTCTTTTTCCCAATTTTCAAGTCTTGAACGTGTTATATTTTGTTGTAATTCTATTGCTTTTAAGCCGTTTAAGTCTGGTAGATTTTTAAATTGTTCTTTGAAATTTTTGTCACTAAATTGTTTAGTAAGAATATCAAATAGTTTTTCTTTATCTTTCAAAGATATTCTATTTTCTCCACTTTCATTTTTGTTGTTTTTATCTATTTCAAAAGCAATTTCAGAAGCAACTTTTATATATTGTTCTTTGCCCTCTATTGTATCTGTATCTATTCCAGCAAGGTCTTTAATTCTCTTTGTTGCATCAGAATAACCCTCAATGTTTGAGATCGTATTCATATTAGATGGAGTAATAACCATATCTTCTAGCTTAGTACTTCCCTTTAATTTAGGGTTTAGTTTATAAACAATATTCAAATTTTCTTGTGTAGGGTTTAAATAAAAGTCATTTAATGCACCATTTAAAGCATCAGCCTTAGCATTTCTTATTTGACTTCTTTGTAAGTTTTGTAGTGTTCTTTGTTTAGTTGGTGGAATTTTAGCCATAACCTCATCAGAAGCCTTAAAATAAGGGTTTTCTAATATTTGAGAATACACATAGTCATAATTCCAATCATTAGTCTTTAACTTTAACTCAGTCGCCTGAGAACGGTCTAAATACCCAGCCTTTACACCAGTATCAATAGCATCAAAATAGTTTTGTTTATATGCTTCATTTCCAGTTAAAGTAAAGCCTTTTATTGCTTCATCAGCTGATATTTGCAAGTTGCTATTATACATATCTCCGTATTTTTCTCTAAATATGCCTTGAAGCCTTATATTATTTTGTTGTACTGCTAAATTAGAGTTACTTTCAAACTCTCTAGCTTTTTGGTTATTAGAAAAACCACTCATAACGTTAGGAGTGATTTCATTCATTCTTTGTATTAATTCATATTGTTTTGCTTGTAAATCAGCAGGGCTTGTATAGTCGTTATAGTTCCTTGCTTCTTCTAAAATAGATGTCATTTCGGCTTGAGCCTTGTTTCTTGCATCTAAGTTTTCAATTTCATCTTTAGAGTTTTGCCATTGTATAGCCAATTCCTGCATTTGAGAACCAGCCTTTGTCATAAGTTTAGAACCTTGAGCATAAGTGTCTAATTCTCTGATATTGTTAGGAGTGCCTGTGTTAATGCTACCTTGTGAATTATATACTGGTAATTTCATTTTAAACCTCTACATATAAGTTTCTAAACCTTGTTGAGAAAGAAAATCTCTATCAGTAGTTGGCATTGCTGAAGTCTTTTTATAATACTTGTTTTTGTAGTCAATGCCTGAAGATAAAAGAGTAGCACCAGTATTGTACATTCCATTTAAAATTGCGTGTCTACCTTTGTATCTTTGCATATTTGCGTTGTCTAATGCTTGTTGTTTTTGCATTGACAAATTGTATTGTTCATAACTTTCATCTAGTGCAAGTTGTTCCATACTTTGAGATATGCTAGAGGCTACAGAACCACTAATTTTTAAGCCACCTCTAGCAGCAGTTGTTACTGCAGTTCCTTGTAACTGATTTGCCTTAGTCGCATATTGTCTAGTTACTATATTTTTCTGTGCTTGTATGTTCTTTGCTTGTGCTTCATAAATTTGTGCGTTTATTTGTGCTTGTTTATTTTCTATAAACCCTTGAGAAATTTGCCCTATTCCTTTAAGTGCTGCTGCACCTATAGACAAATTTTCAGGTGACATATTACTAAATATTGTTTGTACTGGCATTATTTATCTACCTCTGTTACTATTGGTGCTATTGCTAATATATTCATTGGATAAGGTTTAGACTGTTCTAAGGTAACGTTTGCAGTCCAGCCCCAACCTTGATTGTATTTAATGTTAGGTATTACCCCAGTAAATGGTTCTGATTGCTCTTGTATTGTTTCATATAAGTTGTTTAAGTCTGTACCATAGCGAACCCCTTGAGAGATCCAAACTCTTAATGCGAGTTCTCCTATACGTTTTCTTTTGCCTACTGCAGTTCCATTTTGTGAGCCTGCTTCTAATGGCATTGTTGTCATATAAGATTGGTAAGGTAAGCCAACTAGAACAATAAAACTTTCTTTATCTAATTCAATAGTTCCATTAATTACTGTTTTGTTGTTTTGTAATTCTTTATCAGCGAATACTTGTACTACTAATTCATTAAGTCTGTCTATTCCTGTAATAGAAGAAATACTAACACCCCATAAGCCACCATTTACAACAACTTCTTCTATTAGAGTATGACTAGGACTTAACAACACTTCTTTTGGTGAGTTTATTTGAGTTATTACATACTCATATTGAGTATTATATTTTTCGTCTACTATTCTTAGTAATTTGTTTAGCATATCTTCTGTGAAATAATCTTTAGAAGATTTAGCAGTAATAACAGAAAAATCATCAGCAATAGAAACAGTAAGATTATTTTCTTTTGTTTCTTCGTATACATTTATTCTTTCGCCACTTCTCACATACCACCAATCTATAGGGTTGTCAGAAGTGATAGGGTCTTTCATTCTTTCAATATAACGATTAAAGCCTTTGTTAGTTGTTTCTAGTGTTAGAGTTATTTTATCCTGATAACTAATATTGCCATTAATAACAACATTAAACGCTTTTTCTAAATCATATTTGTTGTTATTGTTATCTATCCAACTTGCGACTGCTTCTCCTAATAATTCAGTTCTGCCGTCATAATATATTTTATATAAATTACCATCTTTTATCGCATAACAATTACTGTGAGAACTATTAGTAGAAATAGAACCCCATACATCTGTATAACCACCGTCATTAGTAATTTGTTTAACTGTTTTTGCACCTGAAGAACTTAAACCAATAGCAAAAACATTTCCATTACCTATAGCAGATCCATAAACAGATGAAGAACCTACTGATATATTAGAACCAATTGCAGACCATTTAATAAAACCACCTGCAAAAAATGTAGAAGTAGAACTATTAATTGTGTAAAGTTCATCACCTTGTAAGCCTACTGCAACTTCTGTAGAGTCGCTTATCCCTATAACACTTTTCCAATTAGAAGAAGAACCTACTTTAGTAGCAGTATTGCCATTTAATCTGTATAAAGCACCACCTGCAATACCATAAGAAAACTCTGTGCCATCCCCTTTATTGTCAGAAGAAATATCAGTCCAAGTTTCTAAAGACCCAATTTGAGTAAGTGTTTTATCTAATTTTATAGAATATAATTTACCTGCATTAATACCATATTTAAAATATTCAACATTATTAGAAGTGTTATAATTTAATACTTTAAACCATTTGCCAGAGTCATCTATTAATTCAATTGTGTCGGATGTATTCCCTACTAAATAAAGATTTCCGTCTGCGATACCCAAGTAAGGCTCATTAGAACTAGCAGCAAAGCCTGAAATATCAGTCCAATTTTTAGTATCATCTATCAAAGTAATAGAACTAGATACAAAATATAATTTACTGTTTTTAATTCCTCTATTGTTTGAAATTTTAGTCCAGCCACACTCATTGTCTATTTGAATATCATTACTGGTATATAAATAACCATTTTTTATATAATAATTATTGTTTTCTTTTGTTTCTGTACCACTATTAGTAACACCTGAACCATCTCTGAATAATTCAATTATCTCAATTCCTGTACTTTGTTCTGTTCCATTATAATTATTTTCAATTCTGTTTTTATCTATTGTACTCTCTATTGTTAAAGTAGTTCCTAAAGCCTTTCTCTTCATCAACAACCATACTTCATCATATAAGCCGTCTTTAGATGGTATAGTTTCAATGCTTTCGACTTCTCCCCCCATTTCTTCTAACAAGCTCCAAGCCATTACAGATTGGTCTTGTTCTAAAGATAACATTACAACTTGTCCATCTTCTCTAACTAGGTAAATAATGCTATCAGGTGCTTTCTGATAAGCCATTTCTTTAATAGGACTAGACAACAAATGTTCTGAATAAATAGACATATCAATAGCTTTATATGAGTCATAATAATAGTCGTATTGAAATTGTCTTAACTTTTTGCCAGTTCTTTGTAAGAAATGCACAAAAGAACCAGCTACAATTGGTCTAACTGGTTCCCCACCCCAATTAGTACGTTGTTTAGCAGATATGTCAGTAGGAGTGATTGCACCATCTCCAGTACCACGAATAATAAACTCGCCCCCATAAGTACCACATAAAAGAATAGAAGCACCAATCATCCATTTGATGTCAGAACCATCACCATTAGCATTAGTTGCTAATTGTACGTTAATAGAACCGTCATCTTCATTGTCTATGCCAGGAGTAAACTTTTCATAAGCATAAGGTACAGAGCCATAAATATTACGTGGTTGATGTGGAGTTCTAGCATAGTATAAACGACCATCATATAATGCTACGCAAGACGGATAACCTCTGTAATCAGAAAAAGCACCCTCTGCCCATATCTTAGTAGCAGAAGTACCACTAAGTTTTGACATAACTTTTGCTTTTACTTGCTTTTTATCAACAAATTCAGTAACTTTTACATAGCCTTGTACATATTCTTTTGTTTCTGTGTCTTGTACAGTAACACCTAACCAAAACATAGCCCCAACGTGGTTTTTGTTAAAGAAATCTTCTGAGGCTTTTAATGTAATATTATCGCCAGTAGCAGCAGATGGAGTAAGAGTAATATCAGTAATATTTTGATCTAAATAAGGAGTTTCTTTAAATTCTACCTCTCTAAATTCCCAACCTGTTAGACCTTTTCTTAAAAGCTCTTTAGGTCTTGCAGTTGAATTATCATTGCCTACAGGAAGACAAGTAAGTTTTATAATATCGTCAAGTTGAACATATTGAATGCTATCTAATTGTTCTTCTTTATAATCATTTTTTATCTCATAAACTTGTTTTATATCGGTTACCGTTTCCCAATATTCACTAGTATTTGTTTCTGTACTACCTGATGTATGTTCTTTTATACATTTTTCAATAGATTTAGTTTTCCCAGTTGTATCTTTGTTAACATAGTCACCGACCTTATATAGCTTGTTCATCTCGTAAAAATCGGCATTTTCAATCAATATAGGTTTTCCATCTTGATAAAATCTGAAATAACCAGCACCACACTCGATAATTAAACTATCTTGAGCAGAAAAAACAAACTTTAATAATCTTGCTTTACCATCATTCTTGGCAGTTGTTATGTATTCTGTACCAGCAACTCTACTAGCACATCCATAAGGACGGATCCACATATTACGACATTTGTCTAAGCAAGTGTTATATTGCTCTATATCAATTCTTCCGAACATTAAAGGTGATACTTCACCTTTTGAAAAAGAGGGATAAATCGGTGCTACGTGTGCCATTACACACCCCCATAAATAGCATTAACCCAGTAAGAGTCATTTATTACTGGAGAACTTTTTGCTCTTGCGTTCTTAGTTCTAGCAATTGGTAAGAACTCACCTTTATATAGGTCTAGCATTTGAGCAGCCTTTTCAGATGAGTTAGTAATTGTATAACACATATCAGAAGCAAGTTTATAAACTAATGCATCAACAAAGTAAGCAGGATATAAAGACTCATTTGTACATTTTTTAACGTACATAATTGCAAAGTCAGAAGCCTCAGTAAAAATGTAGTTGCCCTCTTGTCGCCAAAAAGTACCTGCTTCAACATTAACTTCAGTAATGTTTACTAAATCAGATGGAAGTTCAAAGTAGTTGCCTTTTCTCCATTTAGATACTTTTTTAGATGGTTTTAGGACTGCTTCATCTAGTGCAAAATTCCAATCTAACTCTGACAAAATGCTTGATAAGCTTTCATCATAAGTTTTTATTGCAGTTTCTGCTTCAATAGATTGTTCGTCAAGATTTGTAATTGGTCTTGCACCTAACTTATTTAATGCTCTGTTAATAATCTCTAGTTTTTGCATTGTTTATTTTCCTTTAGAAAAAGAGGGAGAAATTAATCTCCCCCTTTTTTGTGTGTTATTCAACAACAACAGACTCGTCGCCTTTTACAAGAACAACTTTAGCTTCTTCTAAACGACCAGCACCACAATTGATTTCATAGTAAACTTGTTTAGAATAAGATTTATCTGTTCTTTCGTCTACCTTTAAGAATAATTGTTCTAACATACCAATACAGATACCAGTTTTGTGGAATGCGTAGTAGTTAGCAACTTCACCATCTTTTGTAATTATGCCATCAGGAAGAACAACAAATTTAAAGCCAACAAAAGTATCTACATCACCTGATACTAATGCTTTTACATTGTTGTAGTCAGAAGATGTTACTTGAGTGTTGCCTAGTAATTGTTCTAAACCAGTTGCAGAAGTAACAAAAGTTCTATCTGAGTTAGGTACACCTTGAGCATTTAATAATTTTGCTGCTCTTCTAATTTTTGCAACAGTTAAACCAGTAGCAGTACCATTTGCTGCGTGATCTACTGCAACTGTTTGAAGTGAAGGGAATGTGATAGAGTTAGCACCTGTTTCACCTCTATAAGCAGTTCCACCTAATGCTTCATAAATGATTTTGTCTAATTGAATACCAACAGATGAAGTAATACAAGTAGAAGCTTGAGATAATGGATCTGTAAATGATTGTAAGTCTACACTTCTATCCATTAATCTAGCATCATTGTATGTAGCAATATCAATACGTGTTCTTGATAAGTTTAAATCGTTTTCAGGAGTATCAACATTCAAGCCAGTTTTTGCTTGCATTTCCCATTTGCCAATTTGGTCTTGGTAGAATGATTTACCTGTTACATCAGTTCTAGCCCATACTCTGTCAAATAATAAAGATTTTTCTTGTCTTGCTAAAGGCAATAAGACCTTACCATAGTCCTGCCCTCTGATCACTAATTGTGTGTTGTCTGCCATTTTTTTGTCCTTTCTTTGGCTTATTTTTTGTAGTACAATTTAGTCGTTTTCCAATAAGGGCGACTATTAGTTTGTTTAGGGTCTTTCGATTATCCTATTAGTTCATCATTGCCATTAATGATTGCACGTAAGCTACTCTTTGTTTTCTTTCCTCTTCAGAAACATAAGACATATTGTGTTCTTTGCAATATCTCAAATCGTTTCTCTTATTACGAGAGCCAGCCCAATATGCATCGTTAACATCATTCATAATTCTGTCAAACTCTGATTTGGCTTCGGCAGGGGTCTTAGTAAAGCCTTGTGATTGTCCCTCAAAGCCTCCGAGTTCTCCCTCAGAAATTGAATTACCTAACTTCGTTAATAGCTTGATAAACTTTGCGTCATTTCCTATTTTTTCGTTGAAATAGTTGAAATCTTCTTCGTTATCGCTCATTTTTTGTAAGAAGTTATGAGCTAATTTAATATTTTGTTCGTATTTTAAACCCCATTCTTTTTTTAATTCTGCTGCTGAGGTTTCCATTTGTTGCTGGACTTCTTGTTGTTTTGCTTGTTCATATTCAACAAAAGCCTGCAAGTGTTGTCCTATTAAGTCATTAGCCACTTCATTAGATAAGTGATGTTTGTGCATAATATCTTTATATGCACTTAGATCTACTTCTTCAAAGCCCTCTACATTAAATTCGTACTTGTCAGAAGTTTCAGGAACACCAAAAGCCTTGTTATATAAAGCCCAAGCATTTGTATCTTCTGCACCTTTTGGAACAGGTATTTTTTCTTGCCCCATCATAGACTCTAAAGACAGATAACTTTTCGCCATTCCGTTAACATCAGTAAACTTTTGAATTGACGGATGATTTCTGTATTCTTCGCTAAGTGATGAATACCATTTGTCGCCTTGTGTTTCCACTTCATTGGCTGGTGTTTCTACACCAGTTGTCAATGTTTCTTCCATTTCTTTCTCCTTTATACTTCAAAATTCTGAGCAATTTGCTCAGGTGTAACATCATCTCTCATTAATGTTTTTATAGTTAGAATTACATCTCTTTTCCCTTGTGAGTAACATATTTCATAAGGGTCTGACGTCATAAGTGGAGTGTTGTAACCACAATATTTTTCAAGGAAGTCAAACACTAAAGGATATTTGTTTTTCATATCTTTTAGTGAATGACTAAGAGAGGCTATATCGTTTACATTTGTAAAATCAAATTTATTCATTTACTGCTTTACTTCCTTGAGCAATGTTTTTATAACTGTTAGCACCTTGTTCAATCATTGCCATTTGTTGAGCTTGAGCTTGCGCTTGCGCTCTAGCTTCTCTGATCGCTTGTAATTCGTTGTTATCTCTTAATATCTTTTGAGGCACACCAGAAATATCAAATATTTCGTTTATTGCTTCGTCTGTATTTATTTTGTCTAGTGCTTCAGGGTTCATTTGTGCTATTTGTCCTGAAATTGTTAGAGCATTAATGATATTGTTCATTTCAGATTGTCTTTGAGTTTGTACTAAGCGACCTACAAACTTAACTTCAAAGCGAGGGTCGTCTAACATTACATCAGGCATTTTAGGAAGCATATTAGACTCATAAAGAATTAATACGACTTTTTCTATTAATGGTTGTAAAACGTCATTCATATAGCGACCGACTGCAGGACCTAAAAGAGTCATTTTTTCAGATACTCTCTCCATAACCTCTGGAACAGTCATTTGTTTTGTTATTTCGCTAAATGCTTGGAATGTGTCAACAAACATAAGTTTTTTAATTTGTGCTTGATACCATTCTAATTCTGCAAGTCCTACATTCACGTTGCCGAAATTACCAATTGGGAATATGTCGTCTTTACCTGATAATCTTCCTCTTTGGTAGTAGTTTAATTGTCTAGGGTTGAAGTTAGGTCTACCAAGAAACGCATCATCTGGTAATGCTATTGCAGGGTCTACTGTCTTCATACCTGCTCTGATAATAGTATCAGCCATAGTATTAATAAGCCTTACATATGGTAATGCTTTCATAGCAGGAGAATAACCATAAACAATCTGAGGACGTTTATAAAATCTATGAGCAACGCAAGGCATAGAGTCAAAACCAGTTTCAGCCATTTTCTGCTTAGTTTTTGCATCTATCCATAACATACGTATTGGCTTGTTTAATTGGTCTATTTTATCTATATCACGTTCTAATCGATTTCCAATAAAACAAATAAATGAGAACTTTTTGTCCTCATCTCTTCCACTTGCATAGCAGTCTTTTATCTCTTGAGAACACTTGTCACCAAAGCGAGATATTGCTTGTTCTGCAGTGTATTCAAACTTTAAATAGTATTCGTTAGGACGTTCCCTAGCATCCTCTGTAAGATATAATTTATCTATAGGAATATTGTAAAATCTTACACCGTCGTCATTGTCCTTTTCACAGAAAAGACCTGCAGTACCATAAACACCACTAGCCTTGTAAAATATTGGCATTTGATTGTAGAAATTAGAGCGAGAAAGAGTTAAAAGAACTTCATCAGATACATCTTGCATCCATTCTTTGACTTCTTTGTTATCTCTTAATGCAGGGTTAGAGTGTTCTAAGTATACCCATTTGCTAGCCTCTGGAGTCAGATAGTTAGCAAGCCCTGCGGCCATAATGTCGCCACAATCTAATGAAGTAGAGTCCATTAAATGGTTGATTTCTGCTGCTTTATCCTTTTGAACAGTAATGTCGCCACTTTCAACATAAAAATACTTATGTAACTTCTGATACATAATATCAAAAGTTGTTCTAGTACCTTTTAATTTTTCAAAGTTTTTCGCTATTTTTTCAGGTGTAATATCGTACATTTTTACATTCCTAATAATGTTTTTGCTACACTACCAGCACGACCTAAACCACCTAAAGGTGAAGTTAATAGAGTTGTAGTTTGTTGTGCTATACGTCTTCTAGCACCTTTTGCTGCTGCGATTGCTGCTTTTTTGTTTTCTGCTGCTTCATTATATGCTGGTGCTTCAGCATCATCATCTCCAAAAACTTTTTCTGCACCTTTTGCAACTAATGCACCTGCTGCCATTTTTGCTGCACCTTTTGCTGCTGCGATTGCTGCACCTTTTGCTGCTGCTGCAAGCCCACCTTGTGCTGCTATATAAGAACCGACACCAGATGCTATTTTTGCTCCAATTGCTGCTATTACTGGTACTGCTGGTGGCATATTTACCTACTTTCTATACTTAATAAAGTAACCCTTTGAATTTCCATTTTTTGAATGTGTCTAGGTCTTTTTCGACTTCAAAGCCCAAAAATTTATGAAACCTATCACGAACAGGGCAAGTAACACATTCTGAATACACATAATCTGCGTTTTGTTTTGCGATAACGTGTTTAATAAACTTTTTAACTTCTTTCAATTCAGAAATAGTAATGTTTTCTTTTATCACTATTCCTGAAACAAATAAACGTGGATGAAATTCGTTGAATGTAGCAATTGATATAATTTCATCATCTTTCAATAATGTTTCTGCTTTATAATGACCCCAAGCATTTATCATTAAACTTCTAGTAGACTCATCTAAATATTGGTTAGCATTAATTCCAATTAAATCTGATGGCAATGTTTTTCTAATCTTATACATTAATAACCTGCTATTTCAAATAAACTTTGAGATTGATAAGAAGTGTTGTTATATCTGTTTCTGAATGAGTCGTTATAACTTTCTCTTGCGTTAACTGGTGGAATAGCAACTTGTTCTGTCATTGCCAAAGCATCTACGCAATCAATGTATTCTGATTTAATCTCGTCTTTTGTTACACCTGCCAACTCTGCTTTAAGTTCTCCTAACCAATCAGCAGTATCAGGAAACATAATTGTATGAGCTTTAAATCGTGGTTGTAACAGT
>JAZLBN010000065.1:0-2673 GCA_045613725.1 Candidatus Gastranaerophilaceae bacterium | reverse complement strand
AAAAAAGAACAAAAAGAAATGCAAGTACAAATTATTGAATCAGCAGGTAAAATCTACAATTACCTATCTGACAAAGGTGAAGTTACTATCAACAAATTAAGAAAAGATATGGATTTAGATGATAATTTCACTTACATGGGTCTAGGATGGTTATCAAGAGAAGATAAAATTTCTTATACTCAAAAACCAAAATCAATTACAGTAAAATTAGTTTAATTAACTTGTATTGAAAAATTATAAAGCGAGAGTGACCATTAGGTCACTCTCGCTTTTGTTATAATTAGAAATTTTTTAGTAATTTATAAATGTGCCCTTTAACTTTGTCTACGAATGTTGGTGCTTTATTTGGTGCAAAATCATATATAACTTCGGAAGCTTCTTCTGCGTTAATTTCTCGTTTTTGATCTTTATGATAGCTTTGAACAAATTTTAATTCATCGTTATTAAATTCAAGATTCAAAGCATTTCCTTTTTCTTCTGGTAAGATATAGACTTTATCGCCTTCACCGATATATGTCATTAAATCATCATATTGTTCAGGTAACATAGCTACGCATCCAGATGAGAATCGATTGTCTGAGAGGTTTCCACCGGCGTCATTTTTCAGTCTAGTTTCTCCATATTTTCCTGAAACTTGGTGGATTGCTTCTTGTGTTGAGTTTTCACCATGATTATCACCTTTAAGGTAAATAATTCTGTTTCCGTATAATTTTTTTGATTTTTCAGTTCTGCGGTTTGGAGAAACTTCATCTAATGTGAATTCTCCAGGAGTTGTATATTGTCCTTCGTAATATCTAGGATCGGATTTTGGTAATTCAGAACCATATCCTAGTTTATCCCCGATTTTACTTCCCAAACCAACTGTATATACTTTAACAACTTCGCCATTCATATTGTAAACAGTTAAAGTACATTTTTTCTTGTCAACAATAGCATATCTATCGTTAACGTCTCCACCATAGATATCATTTTTTAATTTGTTGAATTCGATAATTTTATTTTTGTCAGATTTATTTATAAAAGAGTCTGTGTTTAATTCATCATATATCAAATGATTTTTTGATTTTTTAATAATTCTATTGGTAGTAAAATTTATTGGTTGTTGTGTATTACTATTATTTGAATTGTTATTAATAGAAAACATTGAATATCCTCATGAAAAACAAGTTAAATTATGAAAGTATACCGTGAGCCCAGTTATACATTTTATAAGCAAAACCTATGGTTGCGCTTGCAAATGTTGGAGCTGATGTAGTTTCTTTATCATAGGTTACTTCAGAAGCTTTTTCAGCTGACATTCCTCTTTCTTGATCTTTGTGATAATCCTGGACGAATTTTTCTGTACCATCAGGTTGAACTTCTAGAGTCAAATTATTACCTTTTTCTTCTGGCAATACATAAACTTTATTTCCTTCTTTTAAATATTCATGTAATGCTTCAAAATCCTCTGGTAATAAGTTTACACAACCATATGACATTCTGTTATCAGCAGTGTTACGATTAGCTTTAAGTGTCCCGTCAGCATTTTTATCATTGCGAAGAGCACGTGTTCTTGCAGAATTTTCAATTTTTGCAGGAACTTGGTGTAGAGCCATTTGCGCAGAATCCTTTCCACGATTATCGCCCTTTAAGTCCATTACATTTTCACCATAGTTAGCGAATGAATCTTCACTTCTTACTCGTGGATCCAATTCATCTAATGTGAATTCTCCAGCTGCAGTATAGCGTCCGCTTTCTTTATCTTTTTGATTTTCAGATGCGTAACCAGACATCAGGTTATCACCTTTGAATTTTCCAACTCCAACTGGGAATATCATATCTCTGCCGTTGCTGTCTTTAACAATATTACCATCTTTATCATATAAAGTTATTGTGCATGTTTTTTTGTCTACAATTGCATAATGTTTTTTCCCAAAATTTTTATTATATTCAATAACTCTATCTTTTGGAGATTTTAGTTGATTAATTTCATCAATTAGTTGTTGTTTTGGTGTTTTTACCTTTTTAACAGGATGTGTACTTGTTGCATTTGCAGTTTTAGGTGTTGATTCTGTGCTACTAACTTGGTTATCCAGTTTAATAGAATTTCCAATGTTAAACTGTTTTGCTAGTTTCTCATAATCATCACCACAGCCGTTAGCTTGTGCTAATCGTTTCATCTCATTAATAATTTGTGTACCAGAGATTTGTTGCGCTCCTGTTGTCGTTCTTAAATTATTTTTAGCGACATTCCAAAGGGTATCACCTTTCTGTATTGTGTAATTTGAACTAGTTGTTATACTCATATACTATCTCCGCATAAGTCCATTTAAGTATATAAAGTATATATTTTGTTAATAATTGTTATATCTGCCAGCTTGTTTTAACAATTATTAACATTGAAAGATTTCAATAAAAAACGAGTGACTTATTTCTAAGTCACTCGTTTAGTTTTATTTTAACTCTCTATAGTGAGAAGTCAGCTTCTGCAGGTAGAACTTTTGGAATGTTGTGGATAAATTCCTTAGCTCTGTCGTGAGCTTTTGTCCAGTTCATTGCAATTAGACCTCTTTGTACCCAAAGCAATTCTTTAAAGAATTCGTTTTGAGAGTTCATAGCTTCCACTTTGGTTTTGAAATACAAGTGTTGAGCATCTGCAATTTGGTTAATTGGAGCAGTACCCATTAAGTATTT
>JAZLBN010000064.1:0-6284 GCA_045613725.1 Candidatus Gastranaerophilaceae bacterium | reverse complement strand
TCGCTCAAGAGCTTTATGAACATGTTTTGAGTTAAAATAAACGTCTTTAGTTGTATCAGTAACAAATCGAGCTAAATCTTCAGCTTTGCTTGGTTTTACCACTGCCATACCAAATGCCGGAGAGCTATTCATATTAACATTGTTTCTAATTTCCATATTAACTTATCCTTTCATTATTTTATAACAGGTTTTCCACCAGATTTCTTTAGAGCATCCTCAATTTCATCATAAGGTCTTCCTACTGGCTCCATCTGTATACTAAACGCTGACCTAATAGCGGCTTCATCAGATAGTCTCTTATTAACTGTTGCTTCTGCCTGTTTCACTCTTGCAGAAACTTGTCTTAATTCAGCAGGTAAAGCTGTCGTTGGATCAATTAATCTATCGAACGCTAAAACTTTTCTATCAACGAAATTAGCAACTTTAGCAAAGAATTTTTTAATACCTCTTTTACCTTTCAACCTGTAATCACATCTTCTTTCACATCTTTCAGCACGGTCATAGAATTTTGCACCCAAGTTATCAAATGAAGTTGAAGTACTAAAAATAATTTTACCTTCACCAACCATTTTTGTTGCCGGTTCTGATTTTGGAGCAATTGCAAAAGTATCTGCACCTTTTTCGTAAATATATTTAAAATCAAAATGAGTATCTCCAGCATGTACTTTTTGCATTTGTACCATTGCTCTTTTTGCTTCTTTTGCACTCATTCCAGACTTCAAAAGATAATCTACCAATTTAACCATATCTTTTTCATCAGGAGCTTTAAATGCCATACCAAATACTGGAGTCGAATTCATTGGGGTAATGTTTCTAATTTCCATAATTAAATCCTTTCATTTTATTAAAATTTATACAATTATCCTATATTTATAAATTATCGTTCTTTAAACGCAGCAATTATCTTTTCTTTTTCTGCATCATAAGCTAATCTTTTTTCTACTTTTGATTCTGCCATTTTTACTTGAGCCGAAAAAGCTCTTAACTCAGCAGGAAGAGCAATCGATGGATCACGCTTCACATCGGATGCTAGAGACCTTCTATCAAAAAAATTAGCTATCTTTGCCCATACTAGCCTTAAACCCTTTGCACCTTCTAATCTCTTTTTACACCGTTGTGCACACTTTGCAGTCCTATCAAAACCATCTACTATTGAAGGTGAAAAAATTATATCACCTTTACCATACATAATTTCTGCCATTACAGATCTAGGTACAATTACAAATCCGTCTTTTCCCGTCGATAAATCGGAAAAATAACGAAAATCAAAATGTTTATCACGCATATGTTTATTTCGCAATTCTAATATAGCATCTCTAGCCTCACTACCCGACATCCCTGACTTCAAAAGATATTCCGCAAACCTCTCTTTATCTTTTCCTAGCGGAGTTCTAAACGCCATACCAAAAGATTGGCTACTGCATATTGGGGTATTATTTTTAACTTCCACTATTAAGTCCCTTTCACACTTTCTAATGATTTTACAAACGTATGTAAAAATAAAAATTGCTAAATTAACATTATCAGCGTTTACATTTCGTAATGTTACAAAACACTTTACCTATACACATACTAAAGTGCTAAAATCTAAAAAATCTCAAACCTACTTTGCGTTGCGAAAATTAAATACTTGCTTTTATTAAATCAATCTTTTCTTGAGAATCACTTTCAATATAAATTCTTAACAAAGGTTCTGTACCGGATGGTCTAACTAGAATCCAAGTGGTACCATCTTCTAAATATAATTTCACCCCATCTTTAAAATCTTTTTTAGAGACTTTTTGATTAGCGATTTCTTCAACTGCACCAAATTTACCTAACACAGGTTTTACCTCTGAAACATCCTCTAGCTTTTTATCAACACGAGTATTTATAAACTCACAACCAACAAAACTTTTCAAATCTCGTTGTAATTGAACTAATGTTTTATTTTCATAAGCCATAGCTTCAAGTATTAAAAGATTAGCTAAAACTCCATCTTTCTCTGGGATATGACCCTTAATACTTAAACCACCAGATTCTTCTCCTGCAATTATTGGATTATGTTTACGCATAGCCTCTCCAACATGTTTAAACCCAACAGGAGTCTCTATGATATCTATACCCATTTTCTCTGCAACAATATCAAGCATTAAACTAGCACCGACAGTCTTAACTAAACAGCCTTCATAGTTTTTATTCTTCTTTAAATGTCTCAACAAAATTGCAATAACCTCATTTGGAGTGACATATTCACCATTTTCATTAACAACCCCAAATCTGTCCGCATCACCATCATTTGCAAAACCTACATAACCATCATGTGATTTTACATAATCAATCATTTCACCCATAAATTGTGGCTTTGGTTCTGGCATTCCACCACCAAAATTTACATCATGATACATGTGCATACTATCATAAGATATATTATTATCGGATAATAATTTATCAAAGTATCCAATACTTGCAGAATATAAGCCATCAAAAACTATACGTTTTTTCATATCTTTTATTCTTTCAAAATCTATAATCTTTTTAATATGGTTAAAATATTTATTTGAAAAATCCGTATAAATAAGTTTACCTTTCACACAACTAGATACCTTTTGTCCAAAATTTGCAACGATTTCATCAGTAATCTCACTTGTTGCAGGACCAGCATAATCTGGAATAAATTTAATACCCAAATATTCTGGAGGATTATGTGACGCAGTAAACATAACAGCACAAGCATCCAGAAGTTTAGCATTATATGCTAACACAGGTGTTGGTAAAACTTTATCACTATATAAAACTTTAAACCCAATAGCTTTTAAAACTTCTGCACACTGCATAGAAAACTCTCTTGCCATATTTCGTGGGTCATAACCCACTATTATAGTTTTATAAATTCCATAATTATCAAAAACATATTTACCAATCGCTTTAGATACAATTGCGACATTTTCTTCATTGAAATCTTTTCCTACTATAGCTCTCCAGCCATCTGTTCCAAATTTTATTTTACTCATATTTAAACCTTTAAAAATTATATAAAATCTGTTATAATCTTACTAGAAATATGGAGTTAAGTAAATGTCTAATTTTGCATCAATTAAAAACATTGCGTATTTAGAACCACAAAGTTCATTTTCTGAAATGGCTAAAGATGAATTCTGTCATCACCTAGGGTTAGAGTGTTATTCAACACCTTTAAAAACAATTAAACAAATTGTCGAATATGTTGCAGAAAATCCAGACACCGCAGGAGTACTCCCAGTCGAAAATACTCTTGAAGGAACAATACGAGAAGCTCTAGATTGTTTGATCCTATCAAAAAACCCAAACATTAGAATTATTTCTGAGCTCATTATGCCAATTGAGTATTGCTTATTATCAAAAACTACAGAGTTTTATAGTATAACAGGCTTAATTGGAACTCCAAGATTAATTGGAAAGTGTCAGGATTTTATTAAAAATGAAATGCCTTTTAATCTAAACATCATCGAAGCTCCATCTATGCTTGAATCAGCTTATGATTTGAGAAACCACAATTTAACATACGCATCAATCGGGAATAGAAAAATTGCCGACACGTGTATATTGAATATCCTAAAAGAAAACATTCACGATGATAAAAATAATAAAACTAGATATGTATTAATTGGGGATATAGAAACAAAACCAACAGGAAAAGATAAAACCACTGTTGCATTCAGAACAAACGACTCTCCTGGAGCATTATTAGAAATATTAAAAATTTTCTTAGAAAATAATATCAACTTATCATATATTTCGTCTCGACCTTCAAAAGTTGAACCTAACGAATATATCTTCATTGTTAATTTTGATGGACATATTAAAGGTTCTAATATGCTAAAAGCTATCAATGAAATTAAACCTAAAACATCCTTTTTTAGATTTTTAGGCTCATATAAAGCTGGCGTATTATCATATTAGAATTATTGAAACTAAATTATTTCACCATTTAAATACCAAGTTTTTACACTGGTAATTTTTACATTAATAAATTCACCTGTCATGTCTCTATCACAAGGAATATGCACAATTTTATTATTTCTAGTTCTACCGGTAATTACATTTTTCCCTTTGTGATTTTCAAAGTTTTCAACTAAAACTTCCATTTCACGACCGATAAATTTTTTATTTGATTCTAAACAACACTTCCTGTTTTGTTCATTTAGCCTTGCTAAACGCTCAAATTTTGTATCCTCATCAATATATTTATCAACCCATTTTGCCGCAACTGTCTTTTCCCTAGGTGAATATGCTGCAGTATTTGAATAATCCAATCCTATTTCTTCCATTGCCGTTAATGTTTCAACAAACTGTTCTTCAGTCTCCCCTGGGAAACCTGCAATAAAATCACTTGTTATAGTAACATCTGGAACCATAGATCTAACTTTATTTGCAATCTTGAAATAAGTTTCTCTATCATAACGACGGTTCATTTTTTTCAAGACTTCACTACTACCAGATTGCATTGGAATATGGAAATATTCACATACTTTATCCAACTCAACTACCGTTTCAATTAAATTATCTGTAATATCTGTAGGATATGAAGTTACAAACCTGATTCTAAACTTCCCTTCTATTGAGTTTACTTCTCGCAATAAATCGGCTAAACGATATTCTCTATCTTTAAAATCTTTTCCATAACTATCAACATTTTGACCTAATAAAGTAATTTCCTTAAACCCATCATTCAATGCATCCTTAACTTCTTTTATGATTGTTTCAGGTAATCTTGAACGCTCCCTACCACGAGTATAAGGAACAATACAATATGTACAAAAATTATTACAACCTTCTGTTATTGGAATCCATGCATTCACAGACTTTACTCGATTAATCTTGTATTGAACAGCCTTATCATCTTCCGGCAAATGAGTTTCTTCACAAACACAAACTTTCTCACCTGACTCAATAGCTTGAATAATCTCCGGTAACGAATAAATCTTATGAGTACCTAAAACAAAATCTACATAATGCGCTCGTTTAAAAATTTGTTCAGCTTTCTGTTGAGCAACACAACCACAAAAACCTATTTTCAACTCAGGTCTTGTTTTTTTCCATTTCCCCCAAGTTCCTATCAAGCTATATGCTTTATCTTCACTTAACTGCCTTATAGAACAAGTATTAACCATTAATAAATCTGCTTCTTTTGGTTCTTTGGTTTCTTCATACCCAAAATTTGACAACATACCAAACATACGTTCAGTATCTGATTTATTCATTTGACAACCCATTGTCTCTATATAAACCTTTTTCATTATTTTTTTAACCTCTTATATTTCAACTATTTATATATTTATATTATCCCGAAAATATAGTTTGTAAAATACAACAAATTTGACCAAAATTTTTGGATAAAATATAATTATCTTAACTGAGGAGGAATAATGAAAAAAATATTAGTTGTAATTACATTAATTTTACTCATAATTGGCGCAATATTTTCTATCAGATATGAACAAGAAAAATATTTAACACTTGATTTCACTCCATTCATAAAAGAAGTGAATCAAAATGCAAAATTAATTGATGCTAATCTTGATCACAATCAAGCTCTTGATGTTCTTGAATATGCTAATAAAAAAGGAATAAAAACTCCAAACATTTTAATAAATTTTGATACTCATAGTGACATTTTTATTAATACAACAAGAAAAAAAGTGCAAGCTTCAAATATTGGAGACTGGATCAATGAACTTTTGGCAAAATACCCTGAAATAGAAAAAGTTTATTGGGTTATGCCATACGAAGCTGCAAATGACATTAATCTTAAATATCTATTTGCAACAAACGACCTTGAGATTATGGAAGAATACGAAGAGGTTTTATTCGGAAACTCAACAAATCCTAAAATTAAAAGTACACACTTTATATTTAATCCATTAACAAAAAAACCTTATACTCAAGAATTACTTGTTGATACCGAGACATACAAAATTAACGAAAATAGTGAAGACAAAGAATTTATCAATAGACTATTCAATAAAGATATATCGAAACTTAGAAAAGTAAAATTCGTAACCTGTACTGAAAAAACTTTGCCAGATATTAAAGATAAACAAGTTTTTTAAAGTAACGATGCTGATTATGTAAGCAACTCAGGTCATGATACAACAATGGATTTTAAAATAACAAAAGATAGAGCAGGAATAAACGCAACTTTCTATTCTATATTTAAAACTCTTAAAGAAAAAAATATAAAGCCAGAAATTATTTCACTTTCAATATCACCACAGTATCTACCTGAAGAACATCATTCCTTTATCAATACAATATTCGAGCAT
>JAZLBN010000063.1:0-11430 GCA_045613725.1 Candidatus Gastranaerophilaceae bacterium | reverse complement strand
TACTTGAGGTTGTCCTCCTGCAGCTTCGCATAATAAATCTTTTGTTTCTTGATTTTTTACTACGATAAATTTCCAAGGTTGAACATTAACCCATGATGGAGCAAGTCTACCTGCTTCAAGTATTTTTTGAAGTTTTTCGTTTTCTATTTCTTGATTAGTATATTTTCTAACACTTTTTCTATTTAAGATTGCATTCATTACCATAGTATTTAATCTCCTATTTATTGTCGCCACCTAATACTATTGTGAAATCAGTTGCTGCACACATATATGATATTGGATCATATACAAATTGTCTTGATTTTACTTCTGGGATTTCTTTTTTTAGGTTTGCGTAATAATCAGTTGTGATATATTTTGAGTGTGCGATAAACTGAGAGTGAGTAGAACGTAATGTTCCGCTACATCTTACTTCTATTCCTGCTTTTTCTAGCGCTAGTTGAAGTTGGGTTGCTTCAGCAGCGTTATCAGGAGAACTCATAATACTAGCAGTATAATGTTCTTTTTGTAGGTTTTCCTTTTGTCTGTATATTAATCTGTCAATAACTTCTTGAGTTTTTTCTGGGTCTAAAATCCAGTAGCTAGTGTAACCTTGTTTGTTAGGTGCACCTGGTAACATTGCAATTTCTACGTTATCCATATTGAAGCTTTTTGCCAATGATGCATATTGAGACATTTCATATACCGTCATATCTGTTTTTATATACTTATTAGCAACTGAAATAATTTTAGGAATCTTTGTAATGGTTTCAGGTTTTTGTAAGCTTGTTAATAAGCCTCTTAGGAACCATTGTTGTCTTTGAGTTCTTCCAATATCTCCCAATGCGTCGTGTCTAAATCTAAGATATTCAACAACATCTTTTCCTGTTAAGTGATGCGTACCTTTTGTAAAGTTTATATGTAATTTTCCTGCGTAGTCATTATACTTCATGTTTTTTTCAACATAAATATCAACGCCACCAAGAGCATCCACTATAGCTCGTACTGCATCATCATGAACCATTATGTATTTATCAACATGTATCCCAAGCGTGTTTTCAACAGTTTTTATTGTCATTTCGACTCCGCCAATAGCATGTGCGGCGTTGATTTTTTGCACTCCCATACCTTTAGGTAAATACACCTTACTGTCTCTTGGTATAGAAATTGCGTTAACTGTTTTTGTTCTTGGATCAATGTTTAGGAGAATAATTGTGTCAGTTCTTGTTCCAACCCATAAATCAGAATCAGCACCATTAGAATCAACCCCAAGTAATAGAATATTTTGTCTTCTTGGTCCAAACGGTAAATTAAATTCAGGCTTGTCTTTTGATTGGTTTTTTGTTGATAGTTTGCTTAAAATTGAGGAAACAACTGTATTATCTCCAAATTTTTTAGTGATGAATTCTTGTTGGTTTGCGAATAATAATATTGCAAAAATTGCTGTAAAAAACACAATTACCATAAGTGTTAGTGTTTTTCTAAACGAATCTCGTTCTCGCCTTCTGTTTTGTGCGTAATTTTCAAAAGGGTTATCTGCTGAACCTGTAGAATATGTTCTTCTGCGGTTTAGGGTTCTTGCGCTTGCGGCTCTTCTATGATTATTATACTTTCTATCTCTCATGTTTATCATTTTAAGGGTTTTGTTTATCTTCTAACCTTATTATTGTAATACAAATAAGGGATTTTTATATACTTTAAAGGATGTATTTATTTGTATACATAATTATCTGCTATATTTTTTGACCATTCTATAACTTCATAAAAATTTACAAATATTTCGCTCTTTAATTTTTAATGAATTCTTTTGTTTTTTCGGTACAAACTATCAAATTTTTCTCAAATTTATATAAAAAAAGTTAATAATTTATATTTTTAGTTAATTATTCAAAAATTCATCTTTACATTTTATTTACAAATGCATTAATTTGCGCAATTTTTTTTCTTGAGCGCTTTTCAAAGGATTATGTCTTGGTTATAATTGAGGACATCGGCAAAATAAATAGTAGTTATTATGATAAATAAAGTTGAATTAGGTAGTGTAAATAGCAAATATATCTCCCCGAGTAATCGTAAACAAAGCTTGCAACAGCCAAGTTTCAGCGGTATGAATTGGGTAATAAAAGGTGTTCAAAAATGTGAAGAATCACCGATGCTTAATGTTGCGGTACTTGATTTGGCCACTGCTATTATACCTAGAACTATTTTTGAAACATTTATTGGTTCAAAACAAAAAGATGAAAATGGTAACGATACAGGTGAACGTAAACTTAACCTTTTAGGTGGCTTTGAAGCCTTAAGACGTGAAGGTTCGGGACTTCTTATCAACTGTATTATTCCAAGTTTTGTTGTTTTAGGTATAGCTAAAATTATTGAAAAACCTGTTATGGGCTTGTTTAAGAATTCAAGTCTAGCAAATAGTTGGGCAAATAGTGATACTATTGATAAAGTTCAAAAGTACTATAAAGCTGCGTCTGGAGCTAATAAAGAAGAAAAAATGTTCAACACATTAAAATCTATGTTTGAAGATTTAGAAGGTGTTGATGGTGATATTTCTAAAGGTGGATTGAAAAAGTTTAAGGATATTTTTGCAAATGATGATCAATATATTGCAGCTTTAAGAAAAATGGCCCAAAATATTGTGAGTGATAAACCTGCAAAAGGCTATTCAAGTGAAATGTATCACTATATGGTTCAAAAATGTGGAATAGCTGAAAATATTAGATTTGTTGGAGAAAAAGGTTTCTTTTCTAGTAGTTTAGGTCATCTGTGTGAAAGTTCCGGAGATTTATTACATGGTATTTATAGAGAAGGTGATAAGGTTATTCAAGATGCTGATTTGAGCAAGTATTTTGGTAAGGCTAAAAAACTTGTTAACCTAAAAAGTATTGGGGGATTAGGTGTAATTATACCTCTTGCTATTATGGCCCAACCAATTAATAGATGGATTACTCATAAAATGGCGGGTCAAAAAGGTGCTCCTATTTATAATGACGGTAAAGAACACGTTTTAAATGATGAAGATAAAAAGGCTTTAACTGCTAAAAAATTCGTTGCTGTGCCTGCAATGTGGGCTGTGGCTGGCTTGTCAATGTTGATGGATAGACCATCGTTAAAAATGTTCCAATTTAAAAATATTTTCCCAACAATGGATCAAGCTAGAATTATTTCAGCAGCAACTTTTTCTAGTCGTCTAGCCGTCGCAGAAGATGCAAATGAACTAAAAGAAAATACAATTAGAGATATTGCAACATTCTCAAGTTTTTATTTTCTAGGTGATTATGTTGCAAAAGCTGTTGCAACAGCTCTTGAAAAAAATAATTCAGATGGTATAAAATTAATTAACAGACTTAAACAGCCTAAAGAAGGTGCAAATATTTTTGAAAAATTCTGGAATTGGGCAAAGCATACTAAAATGAAGTCAACAGATGAGCTTAGTGCGATTGCAGATGTTGCAAAAAGAACAAAGGCTAAAAATTTAAGAGGTATTTGCCAATTGAGTAACATGGCATTCTCGTTATTATCTTTAGGTGTAATCATACCTCTATACACTAGAACTCAAACTAATAAAAAACAAAGGATTGAAGCAGCAAAATTATCTGCAGTAAATTCAGAACCCAGAGCTACTCAGGTCGGCTCGACGACATTCACTCAGAATCTTATAAAAAGTGAGTCGGGTACATTTCAATCGTTTTTTAGTTAGTAAGTAATATAAAGGCATTTATAAATGAAAGTAGAACATAAACTGAGACAATTAAATATAAGACAATTACCTCAACGTAGTGAAAATCAAAATATTACTACACCAAGACAAGTTGAATATAATAATCAAAAAATTCCAAACTTTACTGGCGCTGGATTTATTCCATTTTTGAATTTCTTAGATACAAGCCCAGCTTGGGGTGCTTGTGCTGTTGATTTTGGTTTCATGGTTTTACCAAGAACCTTAACTGACTTTACTAGAGGTGCAGATGTTGGTGTTGAAACTATGCGACGAGAAGGTATGGGTGCTACTAACCATGCTTCTGTATGTTTGTATGGTGCAGGTGCAGGTGCTTTGGTTGCAGCTGGTCTTAATCGAATGTACCAATTAGGTGGTAATTATAATGTAAAAGCTAATAATATTTATGCAGATGCTGAAACTCTTGATTTACACGGTGGAATTTATGACGCTAAATTAAAGGCATCAATTAATAATTCAAGTGTTAATCCGTTGAGAGAATATTTAACTGAATCATTTAGACACTATGAGGCATTAAGTGCTAGCGAAAATGGAAAATGGGTAAGAATATCTGATGAAAGTGTATTAACTAAGGTTGTTGATGTTTTAGAATCAGAAATAAAAGCTAGTACAAATAAATTATCAAAAGAAGGAAAAGCTACTGTAAAAAATACTTTATTACAAGCTTTAGGTGTTGAGAATAATTTAAGAATTATTGCAAATGAAGGTGAAAAGATACATTCATCAAGATATTCGCTTGATGCAATAATTGATAATGCCTACAAATTAGGTAAAGTATTTACTTCTGAAAAAGTAAAAGATGCTTTTATGCAAGCTCCAGATATTGCTTCTAATAAATTCTTAAAAGCAATGAAGTCGATGAATTTAAATCGTTCATTGATAGGTGTTGGTATTGGTACGCTTTTAGGTGTTTGTGCTCAGCCATTAAATATGTATTTAACTAGAAGAAAAACAGGTAGTAATGCCTTTGTTGGTGGTGGTGAAGAGGATAAATCTGCTGGGTTTAAATTCAGAAAAGCTGGTGTTGCAGGATTATTCGGTGCTGGTGTTCTTGCAACTATTGGTAATCCTAAAAACTTGTTAAAAGATATTCAGTTTAAAAGTTTTACACCAACATTGAATCAGTTCAAATTTATTTATGGTATTACAATCATGTCTAGATTCTTATCTTCTAGAAATGATAATGAATTAGCTGAGGCAACAATAAAAGATACATTAGGTTTTGCTAACTGGTTGATTTTAGGTAACTTTGTTCAAAAATTAGTTGCTCAAGGTATTGATAAATCTTTAATAAAAAAAGATGGTAAAGGTGTTGTAAGCTGGATTAAGAATTCATCATTAAAAACAAGAGAAGAAATTTTACATTCAGCATTAGGTAGTAAAGTGTTCAAAGATGGTAAAGCACTTAATTTTAGTGAAATGTTAGAGGCTCTACCTAAGAATCATTCAGCAAGAAAGCAATTAAGGGCTTTAACAATAGCTCAGTGCGCAGGATATTTATATTCTGGTTTGGTGCTTGGGGTAGGTATTCCTAAGTTAAATGCTTATTTGACAAATAATAGAGAAGCTAAGAAGGCTGCAAAAATGGAACAAGTTTCAAATGTTGCATCATCTCAAGACTCTATGTTAAAGCCTGAAAACATTGAATTCTTGAAACATAACAATTTTACAGGAACAAATAAATTTGTTTTAAACTAATGAATTAGCTCCATTAACAACTTCAATAATTTCTTGAGTTATTGCAAATTGACGTGTTTTGTTATATTCGATAGATAATTCTTTTATCATTTTTTCAGCATTTGTGGTTGCTGCAGACATTGCAGTCATACGTGAAGCAAGCTCACTTGCTTGGGCTTCTAATAATGCGTGATAAAAGATGTTTGTCATATACATTGGGACAATTTTTTGCAATATGTGGTGAATATCGGGGGTAAATTCCATTAAAGGATCAAGAATTTCATCGTGGATTCTTTCTTTTGGATCTGTCACCCCAACAACAGGAAGGATTTGCCAATCTTCGACAAAGTAGCTCATCATGTTTTTAAATCGAGTTGTTATGATTTCAACCTTATCAATTTCGTGTTTTACAAAAAGCTCAGCCATATCTTCAGCAATATCTCGAGCTTCAATTGGAGAAGGTTCGTCAACTGCGGAATAATACTTTTCTTCGATTTTACAACCTAATTGTTCACATTTTTTGCGTAAAGCAGAAATCCCTTTTTGTCCTGCGACAAAGAGACGTACTCCAATGCCTTGTTCTTTGTATTCTTTAATTCTTTTTAAGGTTGCTCTTACTATATTTGCGTTATAAGCTCCGGCTAGTCCTTTGTTTGATGTGATTGCAAGAATCCCGATATTTTTAGTTTCTCGTACTTGTAAAAGTTCTGGATAATCATCTATAGCGTATTTGATTTTTAAGGATTCGCTTGAATATTCATTAACTGAATTTAAAAGTTTTTGGAACATATGTACAAGTTCTCGAGTGTATGGACGAGCTAATTTTACTGCGGTTTCTGATTTTTTTACTTTTGCTGCAGCAACCATCTTCATAGCACGTGTAATTTTTTTTGTGCTTTCAACACTTTGTATTCTGTTTTTTATATCTTTTAAATTCGCCATTATATCCTATGTTTTCCTTTAAAATGATGTTTTAAATGTCTCTAAGCCATCTGTAAGAGCTTTTTTATCGCTATCAGATAACGCTGAACCTGAATTTAGTCGTTGAACAAGTTCAGAGAAGTTTGCGTTAAAATAAACAAACCATTCTTTTTTAAATCTTGCTATATTTGAATTATCAACAGTATCTAAAATTCCTTCATTAGCTGCAAATAGAATTGAAACTTGTTCAGCAACACTAAGTGGATTATATTGAGGTTGTTTTAAAACTTCTGTAAGTTTTTGACCTCTCAATAATTGTTTTTTAGTTGAAGCGTCTAGGTCTGAAGCAAATTGAGCGAATGCTTCAAGTTCTCTATATTGAGCTAAATCTAGACGAAGTTTCCCTGCAACTTGTTTGATTGCTTTAGTTTGAGCAGCTCCACCAACACGTGATACTGAAATACCTGCATTGATAGCGGGTCTAATACCAGCATTAAAGGCGTTAGATTCCAAGAAAATTTGACCGTCCGTAATAGAGATTACGTTGGTCGGAATGTATGCTGAAACGTCTCCAGCTTGAGTCTCAATGATTGGTAATGCAGTAATACTGCCGCCGCCTAATTCATCATTTAACTTAACTGCGCGTTCTAATAATCTTGAATGAAGATAGAAAACGTCTCCTGGGTATGCTTCACGTCCAGGTGGTCTTTTTAATAGCAAACTCATTGCACGATATGCTTGAGCGTGTTTAGATAAATCATCATATACGATAAGTACAGATTTACCTTGTTCCATAAATTCTTCACCGATGGCTACACCTGCAAATGGTGCAATATATTGAAGAGGTGCTGACTCGTTAGCTGTAGAAGATACTATAATTGTATATTCCATTGCTCCTCTTTCTTCTAATGTTTTAGCTAAGTGAGCAACGGTAGATGCTTTTTGACCGATAGCAACGTAAATACAGATTACGTCTTTACCTTTTTGGTTGATGATTGTATCGATTGCAATTGCAGTTTTACCTGTTTGTCTATCACCAATAATAAGTTCACGCTGACCTCGTCCAATCGGAGTTAGGGCATCAATTGCTGTCAAACCTGTTTGTAGTGGTTCGTGAACGGATTTTCTGGTAACAATCCCTGGAGCAACACGTTCGATAGGTCTTGTTTTTGAATATTTATATTCTCCTTTACCATCAAGTGGTTTACCTGTTGGGTCAACTATTCTTCCGATTAAACCTTCTCCAACTGGAACAGATGCAATTCGTCCAGTTGTTTTTACAATTGTTCCTTCTTTGATGTTTGTATAATCTCCTAGAATAACTACACCGACATTATCTTCGTCAAGGTTCATTGCTATTCCTAGAGTATTATTACCGTCTTCAAATTGCACAAGTTCGTTTGCCATAACATTGCGTAATCCATATACTCTGGCAATTCCGTCACCGTTTTCAAGAACAGTACCAGTATTTGAAACTTCTGTTTGAAGTTCATAATTGTCTATTTTACTTTTTATAATTGAACTAATTTCATCAGGTTGTATTAATGCCATAATACTTTTCTCCCCTACCTATTTATGTTTTTACTTAAATTTTCTATTTTTGCACGTAGACTTGTATCAATAACACAATCATCGATTTTAAAAGCAAGTCCTGCAATAAGTGTTTTATCAATTTTCCAAACTGGTGTAATTTCACAGCCTAGTTTGTGTTCTAATTTGAATAATACATTTGATTTGTTTTCAAAATTCAATTCAATTGGTGAAAATACTTCTACGGTCTTTTTGTTTGCCTGTTTGTTAACTAATTCTTTATATGCTATTTGAATTGAATTTAGTTCATTAAATCTGTTTTTTTCTACGAGAATTTTTAGTAGATTTAAAAGTTTAGTATCAATTTTTTTATTAAAAATGGTATCAATAATTTCGATTTTTTCTTTAGTCGAAATCGAAGAGTTAGTCATAACAATTTGCAAATCATTTGAAGATTCTAAAACTTCTAAAATTTCATTTAGTTGTTTTTCTATTTTTTCATACGATTTTTGCTCTGTTGCTATTTCCATCAGAGCTTTTGCATAGTTTCTTGAAATCGTTGATATTCTTGTTTTTATCATATGATTGATACCTTATCCAGTTCATCCAAGCTTTCCATAATGTATTTGTTATGAAGTTCTGGTTTTGAATTTAGTAGATCTTGTATGTGTCTTTTTGCAAGTTCGATAGAAGCCTTTGATGTTTTTTCTGTTATCAAATTTGAGATCTTCTTTTCTTCTATAGCTAAGGCTTTTTTTATGTTGTTATCGATATTATAGATGGTCTTCTGCGTATTTTCTTCAATAGAATTTTTGAATGCTACAGTTTTTTCGTTAGATGTGTTTTCAATTGTTTCAAGATCTTTAGGTAGGTTATCTAAAGTTTCTTGAGCTTCTAATAACTTCTTGTTTGAATTTTCTTTTTCGTTTTCGGATTTTTTTATTTCTAATTCAATATTAGCAATAGCGTTTTTTAAATTAGTATTTATATTGAATTTTTTTACAATTGCAGCCAAAATCCATATCATAAGCATAAAGTTTATGACGTTTGAATGAAGTATATAACGTATTATTGAAATTATATTTTCCATATTAGTCCATAGCCTTATCTACAGGTTCATAATCGGAATGTTCGATTACTGTTTCAAATCCCAGAATTTTTGAAGCTATTGAAGATGCTAAGGTTTTTACTACTGTATGCTTAACCTCTTGTTTTAGAATATTTTCTTCTTGTACAAGTTTTTCTTTTTTTTGTAGAATTTCAAACCTTGAATTTTCTTTTGCCATTTTTATTTTATCTGTAGCCTTGCTTTGCGCTTTTTCTATAGCTTTTTTGAATTCTCGTCTACATTTGTCTTGAGTCAGTTTTATTTTTGAAGCGTGAGTTGCTTTATATTCATCCGCATCGGCTTCGAACCTTTTAGAATCTTCGTAGTTTGAGTTTATATAATTTTCTCTTTTTCTGATAATTTCTAACATAGGTCGATAGAATATAATATTCATAATAATTATGAATATTGTAAAACTTAATATTGCGACTATAAATGTAGCATTGAATTCAAACATTGTACAATCCTATTATTTTACAAAGATCAATAGTAAAGCGATTAATAAAGCATAAATTGCAGTAGCTTCTGCAAGACCCGCACCAATGATGAAGTTTTTGAATGCTTCTGCTTTTATCTCAGGTTGTCTAGCGATTGCATCTAGTACAGCTTTTGTAGCAATACCAAGTCCTAGCCCTGCACCTAATGTCCCAAAACCGATTGCGATACCTGCAGCTAGTCTGCTTAAATCTAAAGTTTGTTCTACTGTCATAATTTTCTCCTTTTATTTGAATTTATAAATTAATGTTCTTCAGATATAGCCATTGAAATGTATGTTGTTGAAAGTAACGTGAATACTAAGGCTTGAATTACTGCAACAAATATTTCAAATAACATAAATGGTAAAGGGAATACTAACCCTGTAAGACTTACAACTGTTGCGACTAATACTTCACCTGCAAATATGTTTGCAAATAGTCGTAAAGCTAATGAAAATGGTCTTACAAATAATTCTAATGTGTCAACAAGAGTAATAACTATATCATTGATGCTAAAACCCTTGAAGAAAAATTTGAACTTATGTTTTTGAACCCCATAGAATATGTAATATATAGAAACAACAATAGCCATTGCTGCTGTCATATTTATGTCATTGTTTGGAGATGCAAGCTCTCCTGAGTGTAAGTGGATTAATTTCCACGGTAATTGTCCAACCAAGTTTGCTGTCAAAATGAATAAGAAGAGTGTTAATAAAATAGCAAGATGTTTTTGAGCGTTATCATTTCCCATACTTGCTTTTGAGATATCGTTGAAGTATTTTATGATTCCTTCTCCTATCAATTGTATTTTAGTTGGGACCATATTAAGTTTTCTTGTGGTTATGAATGCTAAGATTATGAGAAGTATCATAGATATCCACATAGTAATTAATGTATCTAAATTAAACGATACACCATGCCCGAAAATTGTGGTTGTATAAACCCAATGTTCCATATTTCTCCCTCTTCTGCTACTCTATTTTACCATTGAAAAATTTTTTAGCAAATATAAAATTTTTGTGAATATTTTGTGTCCTAAAATTTTGTTTGTTATATAATTATTCTATATGGATATTATCCGTTAGGGGAGAACATGAAGATTATTAAACTCGAAGAAGTTGACTCTACAAATAACTTTGCAAAATTGAATATTGATAGTTTAGAAGATAGAACTATCGTTCATGCTCTTTCTCAAACTTCCGGACGAGGTAGATTGGCTCGTTCTTGGGTTGATTTAGGTAGTGGTAATTTGTTTATGTCTTTTGTTCTAAAGCCATCAAACAAATTCAATGAAATTTATTCGAATATAACCCAATATTTATCAGTTGCGTTATGTAAAGTTTTAGAATTGTATAATTTAAAGCCGGAGATAAAGTGGCCGAATGATGTTCTTATCGATGGTAAAAAAATTTCAGGAATTTTATCCGAAACGATTATGTCAGGTTCAGAATTGAAAGGTATTGTTGTTGGTATTGGCGTTAATTTGAATGCTGAAGCTGAGGCTTTAAGTTCTATACCTGATAAAATAGCAACCTCTTTAAATTTAGAAATTGGTAAAAATGTTGAGTTGAATTTATTTTTTGAAACTCTAGTTGAAGAGTTTTTTAAAAATTATGATTTATTCTTGGCAAAGGGTTTTGAATTTATAAAACAAGACTATATTGAGAGAAATTGTTTTCTTAATAAGGATTTAAAAGTTCAAATATTTAATAATATTGAAACAGGGCTTGCTAAGTCAATTAATGATAATGGTGAGCTCGTTTTATTAAAAGAAGATAAAGAATTCGTACTTACAATAGGAGATATTTTATGAGTGAAACATGGATTAATGGCTTAATGCTATTAGCAATTGGGATGGGTTTTGTTGTATCTTTCCTAGTTATTTTGATTATTGCAATGGGTGTAATGTCAAAAGTGGTTGGATATTTAAACAAAGTATTCCCAGAAGCTGTTGAAGAAGTTAAAACTGTGGCGAAGAAAGCTGCCGCAAGTGTAGA
>JAZLBN010000062.1:0-11904 GCA_045613725.1 Candidatus Gastranaerophilaceae bacterium | reverse complement strand
TTACTTTATAAATCTCATACAATAGTCATAAACCCTGAAAAATATTACAATTTATTTATTTTTCTTACGTTTTATAACATTATATTACATTAAGTTACGAAAAATTGCAAGGGGGTAAACCAGAAATATTTGAAATACTATTGCAATTTTGCTTCAACAATTTGTCTAAACTTCTCTAGATCTTCTTTTGTATCAATACCTACTGGAACAAAGTCAACAATAGATGTTTTTATCCTCATACCATTTTCCAAAGCTCTAAGCTGTTCAAGGCTTTCAGCCATTTCTAATGGTGTTTGTTCTAATGTTGTCATGGCTTCTAACGCTTTACGTTTATACCCATAAATACCCAAATGTCCATAAAATTCAGCCACATTAGAATTTCTTTCAAACGGAATTTTTGAACGTGAAAAATACAATGCAAACCCGTGTCTATCTGTAACACACTTGACAAGATTTGGATTATTAATTTCTTCTTCGTCTTTCAAAACTCTAATAAGCGTTGAAATATCTGCCTTATCATCATTTTTAACATTATCAATAACCGCATCAATACTTTCTGGCTTAATTAAAGGCTCATCCCCTTGAAGATTACAGATAAATGAAATTTCAGGATGTCGAGAAACTACTTCCATAATTCTATCAGAACCACATTTGTGCTCAACAGAAGTCATTTCAACATTACCACCAAAAGATTTTACACAATCGTAAATTCGCTGATCATCAGTAGCAACAATAATCATATCTGCCAATTTTGCCTGCTGCGCTTTTTCATATACCCACTGAATAACAGGCTTACCACATACAACTAAAAGAGGTTTACCTTCTAATCTTGAAGAACCATATCTTGCCGGAATTATTATTGCTGTTTTTGTCATTATTATCTCCATCTCTTCATTTTGGTAAAAAAACCAAATATACTACTTATTATTCCTAATCCACTCATTGATAATTTCTAGCTGTTTAGCTCTAAAATATAGCCCAATATTGACACCATCAATACGAATACGCATTTCTTTTTGACCAAGATAAAAATCTCTTACTATAAACTGCTCACTATTAGAAATTACAATACATTTACCAAAGAGTTCTACAATAATATTATTCTCATAAACATAAACTGAGGCAGCAAGACCTCTAATATTTACCCAATCTAATCTTATATAAGCTTTAAATTTATGCAAAACTTCACCATAATCATCTTTAACTTCAGCAAATCTCAAAGGTAAATTCTCCTGCATTGCTCTTGTTATTATTCGAATAAATGATTTTACAAGAAAAATCATAACACATAACCATACGGCCAAAAATATAACTTGCGCAATACCATCTGAATTAAAAGTCATCAATCGACCCTCCTAACAACAAATGATGTCCACTGATCCTGTTCAATTTCTTCAATTAATTCCAAGCCATGTTTTTCATAAGCTTGCACAACACAGTCTCTTTTCTCGTACAAAATACCACTTAAAGACATTATGGCACCAGTTTTCATCAAGGCTTTTAAATCACCCATAATTTCAGCTAAAACAAAGTGTAAAATATTTGCAACAATAAAATCAAACTTATCGTTAACTTTATCTGCAGTTCCAAATTCAAACGTGCATTCAACATTATTTTTAATAGCATTTTCTCTAGCAACATCAATTACAATATCGTCGTTATCGCAACCATAAACATAACTTGCACCGAGCTTTTTAGCCAAAACTCCAAGAATACCACTACCCATACCGATATCTGCAACTCTATCACCTTGTTGCATATACTTTTCAAGAGCTTTCATACAAAGCTGAGTTGTTTGGTGAGTTCCAGTTCCAAAAGCGCATCCTGGTTCAAGTTTTATAGTAAGTTCACCAACTTTAGGTTCATACTCAATCCAATCAGGAACTACAGCAATCTTTTCAGAAACATGAGTTACATCCCATTGTTCTTTCCATTTTTTTGACCAATCTTCAGTTTTTTTTTCTTCTAAAACAAAATCCCAAGAGCCAAGTTCCTCTTCTGACATACCTCGAGATAGAAATTCCTCACGAGAAAGATCTAAAACATTTTCGACATCATACAACAAGTCTTCATAAGAATCACCATATTCATTACGTAAAAAAATCTTCAAAGTACCTTGAGTCGTCGAAACCATCTTTTCAGCATCATCATAAGCTTCTTCTGCTAATACAACACCGTCACAATCAAAATTCTCAAAGAAAATCTCAGCAATAATGTCTTCCATTTCTGGATTTATCTCTAATCTTAATTCATAAAAATTGCTAGCCATACTAAACTTTATCCTTAAATTTTATAACCCTGAAACAAGTTCAGGGTTACATAAAAATATAAAACTTTAACTTATAAACGCGCCCATTTTTCTAAATTTGTCATAGCGCTGATTTCTTAGATCCTCTCGAGTAAAGCCAGATAATTCATCCAAAGCACCTAAGATTGTTTTCTTAACTTCAGCTGTCATAGCTTCATAATCTGTATGAGCACCACGAGTAGGTTCTTTAATATCTCCATCGATAATACCGTGTTCCATCAAATGTGGAGCGGTAATTTTTAAAGCATTAGCCGCTTCCAAATTCTTGGAGGCATCTCTCCACAAAATAGATGCGCAACCCTCAGGTGAAATTACTGTATAATAAGCATGTTCAAGCATATAAACTTTATTGGCAACAGCCAAACCTAAAGCTCCTCCAGAACAACCCTCACCAGAAATAATTGCAATTACAGGAACACCCAATTTTTGCATTTCTCTTAAATTAGTTGCTATCGCAGCACCTTGAGCATGCTCTTCTGCACTAATTCCAGGGTAAGCTCCTGGAGTATCAATAATAGTTACAATAGGTATACCAAACTTATCTGCATGCTTAAATAAACGTAAAGCCTTTCTATAACCTTCAGGTTGAGGCATACCAAAATTATATTCTAAATTTTCTTTTGTAGATTTGCCTTTCATAGTACCAATAATCATAACTGGTCGTCCATCAATTTTAGCCAAACCACCAACGATTGCTCTATCATCAGTACCAACTCTATCACCATGCATTTCAATAAAATCTGTACATATAGAATCTACATAATCCATAAAATTAGGTCTTTCAGGATGACGTGCAATCTGCATTTTTTGTGTAGGATCAAGGTTTGAAAATAATTCTTTTTTATATTCTTCTGCTTCTTGCTCCAAAATTTTAATATCTTTATCTAAATCCATACCGGACTCCAAACTCATTTTTTTTAGTTCCTCTATTTTTTCTTGAATTTCTAAAATAGGTTTTTCAAACTCTAAAACTACTGCCATTACACATCTCCTTGCTCGTGCATCGCCAAAATATTAGCCAAATTATCTCTTAAATTCTTGCGAGAAGACACGACATCAACTTGTCCATACTTCATTAAATACTCAGCAGTTTGGAAATCTGAAGGTAATTTTTGCCTAATAGTTTGTTCAATAACACGTCTACCAGCAAATCCTACCCTAGCACCTTGTTCCGCAATAATAATATCACCTAATGTACCAAAACTTGCTGTCACACCACCAAAAGTAGGGTCAGTAATAAGATTTATATATAATAGACCAGCTTCATCAAGCCTTGCACAAGCACAAGAAGTTTTTGCCATTTGCATCAAACTCAACGCACTTTCTTGCATTCTTGCACCACCAGAAGACGAAACAACTAAAACCGGAAGTCTTAACTCTATAGCTTTTTCAATAGTTCGTGTTACTTTTTCACCAACAACACTACCCATTGAACCACCCATAAAGTCGAAATCCATAACAGCCGTTGCTAACTTATGCCCCTCTATAGTTGCAATACCTGCAATAACAGCATCGTTCAAACCTGTTTTTTCCTGAGCAACAGCGATTCTGTCTTTATATGATTCTGTATCAAAAAATTCTAATGGGTCTGTAGGTTTTATTTCAGAAAATAATTCCTCAAAAGAACCCTCATCAAACAATTGATTAATTCTTGTTCTTGCGTTTACTCTAAAATGATAATCACAAACAGGGCATACCATTTGATTATCTTCAATATCTTTTTTTAACAATTGAGAATCACAATGAACACACTTTGTCCATAAATCTGGATTAGCCTCTATTTCTACTCTAGCTTCAAGAGCTCTTCTCTGAATCTGAGCCTCTTTACGTTTTTCGAACCAATCTTGAACTGTCATATATAAATACCTTTAATATCCCTAACAGTAAACAACAGTTTACCAATCTAACAAACCACATTATACATAAAAATTTTGTAAGAGGCAAAAACTTCACATTTAAGCAAAATAAACTTTACAAAAAAAATTTTATTAACAGAAAAATTTTCTAATAATTCCCGCCAGAGGTATCTCTATGGTGTTTTCTAATCTGTTCTGTCAAATCATTAGAAATTTTAATATTTTGTAAAGACATATGATATTTTCTCAAGTTTGCGATATTTTCTGATTCATCAAGCAAATTCCTTTGTTCAATTAGATTTACAGAATCTTTTACCTTCTCAAACTCAGTCTTTGTTTGTTTTGATATAATCCTTACAACAACTTCATCTAAATCAGAACCTGAAACACCATATTTGTTAGCAATCTCTGTAACAGTTTTTCCTTGAGGAAATGTATACAACCAATTCACAGAAAGCCTATCTCCTTCTCCTACATGCAAAATACCCTTTTGATGCGGTGTATACATAATATCACTTTTAAAAGGACTGTGACCCAAACCAATAGCATGACCGATTTCATGTAAGATGGTATGATAAACTTCACCTTCATCCATGTAATCAGCATGAACAAGCCCCTCGGTTAAACCAATCATAACTTCAGCACTACCCAAACGATTAAATTTATCATATTGAAAATAGCACATACCGAGAGCTTTACGCTCAACCCTCTTCCATTCAATATTAACCTGAGAATCATACAAACTATTTACAATAACAAAAGAGACCTTACCATTAGAGACCTTATGCCATTCATCTAAAGCTCTTTTAACAAGACCTCTGTATTTTGCATCTTGCCCCTTTTTAGAATAAAAATTCATAGGCGCAATATACACTTTCAATGGCATACTTATCCAACGCATAAGCCTACCACCTTTTATTGATTCTTGTAAATATGTTTTCTTCTGCATATTTTTATTGTATAATAAAAGGTACCATAAGAAAAGTTAGAGTTATTATATTAAATACAGACTAAGGAGAAAAAACTATGGGTATGAATTTAATGGGCATAATGAAACAAGTTCAAGCAGCTCAAAAAAGAGCAGAAACAGCTCAAAAAGAATTATCAGCATTAGAAATCACAGGTGAATCTGCTGGTGGCTATGTTAAAGTTGTATGTGACGGTCAAGGCAAATTCAAATCAATCAAAATAGCTCCTGAAGCTATTAATGCTGAAAATCCAGCTTCAGTAGATGCTGAAACTATTGAAATGCTAGAAGATTTAATCTCTGCAGCAATTACACAAGCAAACGACAAAGCTTCTGCAGAAATGAGCTCAAAAATGAGACAAATTACTGGCGGAATCAATATTCCAGGATTATCATTCTAATGATTTATCCTAAATCAATAGCAGCATTAATCGAGCAATTTCAAAAATTCCCATCAGTAGGACCAAAATCTGCTCAACGTATGGCATTTCATTTACTAAGAATGCCAAGTGCTGATGTTGAAAATTTTGCAAGAGCAATAATTGAAGCAAAACAAAACACACATACGTGTGATGTTTGCTTCAATTTATCTGCTCAAAGCCCTTGCGATATCTGTGCCTCAAACCAAAGAGACAAATCAGTAATTTGTGTTATATCAGAAACAAAAGACCTAATCGCAATCGAAAAAACAAACGAATACAAAGGTCTTTATCACGTTTTACAAGGATTAATTTCTCCAATTGACGGAATTGGCGCTGAAGATATCAGAATAAAAGAATTACTAAACAGATTAACAAATGAAGAAGTTAAAGAAATCATTTTGGCATTAAGCCCATCTGTTGAAGGCGAAGCTACAAGCTTATACTTAACAAAACTAATTAAACCGTTTGGAATAAAAGTTTCTAGAATCGCATTTGGCTTACCTATCGGTGCTGATCTAGAATATGCAGATGAGATGACAATAGCAAAAGCTATCGAAGGTCGTCACGAAATATAATTAATATCACCTAAAAAAAAGCCTGATTTCGTTTGAAATCAGGGTAAAAATTTGTAGGGGAAAAATTAAATTGGAATATAAAATAAAAATTTATTATGCAATATTTAACATTTGTTTATTATATGCAGCTATAAAATTCATTTGCTGGAATAACAATTCTGATTTATCAACAAATGGTTCAGTAGAAGCTGCAACCGTTGTTGTAATTTGATCTTTATAAATATCAGTTAATTTCTTATCAAGTTTTTTTAAATTTGCAACTGCCATAATATTCTCTCTTTTCTTTTAATTAGCTCTCTTGTATATATAAAGTATATACAAGTTTCAATATTTCAAAGAAGAGATATTTTGTTACAATTCGTAATATTTCCAATTAAAATTTACAAATTAAGCAAATTATCATCATAAAATGTTTTTATATACTTGTAGGGAAAAGGGGAAATCCATGTCCAATCAAGCCGTAAATGGTTTAAACATACCAAGTATACAAAATAACAAGCAAGTTGCATTCAAACAAAACGCAAATCCAGCTATGCAAGGGATGACTGTTCCGGCATACGGAAATGACTCTTTTCAAAATTCGACAACAATGCAAGGTATCGATCAAGCTGCCGTAAAACAATCAGTAGACCAAACCGTTAATAATAATTATTTAACAAACAGAGCAAAAGCATCATCTGAAAGTAATCCTCTAGCTGTGGGAGCTATTACAACTGGACTTTGGTACGGTATTGCTCAAGGAATGGACAAAGTCAACGAAAAATGCGGTGGCAAATGGGAAGATTCTTTACTAGGCAAAATTGGTAAAGCTGGAGATAAAATTTCTAACACATGGCTAGGTAAAAAATTTGACCGAGGACTCCGTAAAATAGACGTTTTACTTCACAAATGGTCTAAAAAAAGCAAAATTTTATACTCTTTATTAAACCATTCAACCAAACCTGAAAACCAATTTGCAAAAATGCCTGGAGCAGGTATACACGGTTTCTTATCAGCAGATGCTGCACAAATTTTAGACGAATTCACACAACCAATTGCAGGTAAACCTTCTACAATTTTGGGTATGCCAACTGGTAAGATTAAAAACTTGTTCCAAAAATTAGAGAATTACGGTTTATCTCAAGCTGAAATTGACACATTCTTTAATAGTGTCAAAAGCAAAACTGTGCTAGAACAGGCTATTGAACTTCAAGCAAAAGAACTTGAAATTTTAGGTGCTAAACCTAGCGTTATTCAAAAATTCAAAGCTGGAAAAATTCCACTAGAAAATATGCAAAAACACGCCGAAGCTTTAAAAATCAAAGCTATGGGCTTAACTAAAAAACAATTTGCAGCTATAAAAGGTAATCTTTTAGACAATCCAAAAGAAGCTATAAAAATCTTTGAAACAATGGCTAACAATCCAAAAACTGCAAATTGGAAAGTTTCAATCTGGAGAAGTACAGGTAATAAATTATCTAAAATTAAAAACCACTTATTTGGTAGAACTGTAAGTTTCAGCGAATATAGAAACAAATATTACGCAACTTTAGGTAAAGGTTCAAAATCTAAATTGGGTAAACTATTCAACAAGGCATTTGGTTGGATTGTTGAAGGTGGTACTAACAGATTTGCAGGTGGTAAAATCGCCGTATTAATGCAGGCTGCAATCTTTGGGGATATGATTTACCAATCAATAATCGCACCTAAAGGTGAAAAGTTTAAAACACTTATGGAGCGTGGTGTTAACGACTTCTCTTATTTCATCGCATTAACCCTAGGCATTATGGGTATGCATAAAATAGGTGGATTCAAATACGCTGGCGTAGACATTAAAGGCCGAGAAGCTTTCAGAAAAGCACTTGCTGCACACAATGCAAAAGTTGACGCAAAAGCATTTGCAACAAAAGCAGATTTTAAAGCTTCTGAAAAAGCGGTAAAAAATCTACTTAATGCAAAAGGTATCAAAAACCCAATTACAAAACTACTACATAAAATTGGTAAATTTATAAACATTGGTAATGAAAGATTCCACTCTTACAAATCAACAAGTAAATGGAATATGAACTTCTTAAGAAAACTTGCTAATGGTAATATTATTGGGGTTCCAATGAGAATTATTATCCCAATGATGATAGTAACACCATTCATTGCAAAATTAGCAACAACAGCTTGTCATAAAATTTTCGGAAGGCCAACACATTCAGTCCTTGATGAAGAAGAGGAAAAACCTGAACAAACACAACAGCAAGCAACTCAACAAACACCGCCACAACCGGCTGTTGCACCAAACTCGAACCCAACAAATCTAGGAAGAAAACCTGAATATAAAAATCCGCAAACATACGCAGATACAAACTTGATTAAACAAACTCTAAACGGAACAAAAGCTCCAGTTAGAACATATATTCCATCTCCAGACTGTCAAATAGAAGGTCTTGCACCAAAACGAACTTACATCCCATCACCTGAAGGAATGGTACAACAAGCTCCTGATTTAACACCAGCAGAAAGAGCAATGGCTCAAGCAGATCTGGCAGAACAACAAATTCACGAAACTTTAGCAACTTTAAACCAAAATTTATAGAATAAACCTTCCAATAAAGAAGGTTTATTTTTTAGGAATTGACGAAATTAAAAAAGCTAGTTATAATAGGAATAAGCTCTATATAGGCGTTAATTTTGTTCCTACATTTATATAAATAGGGAGAGTTAACTCCAGCGGAATTGAAGTATACCCGCCGATAAGCTTATCGTTAGCGGGAAACGGATTATCCCGGGTTCTCACCCACCTGCGAGTCCAGCAGGTAACAAAATCCGCTTATATGGGGCTTTTTTATTTGAATAATATTTTAAAGTAATATTGCACAGGCATACCCTATATGTTATAATGAAGATTAAGGGTAGGTGGCAATGCAAAAAATATCAACATTAATACTTTCAGACGAATTATCAACAACAGAAGTCCTAAAACTTTTTGTTAGTGAATTTGATAATTTAGAATTGATAGAACACTCTTCAAATTATTCTGAAATTTTAAACACATTGGCAAACCTAACCACAAAGTCTATTTTTATCATTGATATATCGACAAAAAGACAAGAAAAACTTGATTTAATGTTGAAAGTGACTCAGCAATGTAATAATTGTAAAATTTTAGCTTTAGCTGACAGCCCTTCAGTTGATTTAATTATTCAAATAATGAGAGCCGGAGCCAAAGAATTTCTTCCAGTTCCAATAATCAAAAACGAGTTTTTTGAAGGTATTAACAAGCTTATAAATCAATTTAAAGAGCCTAAAAAAAATAACAAATGCAAGGTGATTTCAGTTTTTTCAAACAAGGGAGGTCTTGGGAAAACTTCACTTGCCTCAAATTTAGCACTAGAATTATCAAAAATAACAAAAGAAAATGTTGCGCTAATTGATATGAATTTCCAAATGGGTGATATTACTACATTTTTGGATTTAAAACCATCTTTTAATATTTCATATATGCTTGAAAATATTGACAAAATTAACGAAACATTTCTATTGAGCACACTTGAGAGATATAAAAATTCTAGTTTGTATATTCTGGCAGATCCGCCATATTTTAAGCAAGCAGACAATATACATCCAAAACAAATTACCAAATTATTTAACACTCTAAAAGAAACTTTTTCTTATATAATAGTGGACGCAGAAGCAAGTTTTGACGGAAAAAACATTGCAGCACTTGATAATTCAGACATTATACTTTTGGTAACAGTCTCAAATTTACCGGCGTTAAGAAATACTCAAAGATGCTTAGAGTTATTCCAAAAACTCGGTTATGATAAAGACAAAACAAGAATAGTTGTTAATAGATATATGGAAAATGATGAAATAAAAGAAACTGATGTTGAAAAAGTTCTATCAAAACCAATATATTGGAAAATTCCAAACAACTATTTTGCAATCATGTCAGCAATAAACAAAGGAGTTCCTGTTAGTGCAATAAATAGCAATACTAATATTGCACAAAGTTACAGAGACCTTGCTCAACATATATCCGATAATTTATATAAAGAAAATATGATAAAAAAATTTGAAAACATACTAAATCAGTAGGGGAGATAAAATGGGGTTAGCAGAAAGATTCAAGGATAGATTAGCAAAAAGAGATATTTTTACAAATAATAATAAAGAAAGTTACGTATCAACACCAATTACTCAAAAAATTATAGCTCAACCAACGACTCTAATTTCTGAAAACTCAGAAATTTCTGAAATTGCGGCAGCAGTTGAGCCTGCAAATTCATTGCCTGAATTTCCTCAAGTTAAAGGTGAACAATTTGAAGATCTCGAATCTGAAATTATTGATAAAATTAGGAAAACACCATATTGGGAAGAGTACTCAACAATCAGGCAAGAAAAAATGATTAGCTCATACTTTGATAAACGAATTACAAGTGAAAAATACTCATATATTAAACATTCAAGTAAAGATAAATCAAGTTTTATAAAAAATATATTAGCTCTGGCTAATAACAGATAAAACAAGGTGGCTGTGAGAAATTCTCACAGCCACCTTGTTATCAACAAAATCCTAAACTTCTTTTTCTGTAGATTCAATTTCATTTTTATAAATATCAACATACATGTCTGTTGATGCAAATTGTACCATACCTGATGCATAAGTTTGAACAAGTACAGCAAGCGACATAAATGGAAGAGTTAACAGAATTGATGTTGGCGAGAATACAGCTTTTTCTGCAGCCTCATCTGTACCTGCAAACATCGCAAGAATAATTGGAAACACCATCGCGAAAATAGCGAATATGAACCCAATAATCTGAGCTACAGAACCTACAACCATATTTACTAATAACATTTTTAAAAATACCATCATTGTACTTTTGAAAGATTTTTTGATATATCTTACCAATGTTAATGGATTAAAATATTCAGCCTTATATGTCAAATCCTTTGAGAATCCCAATATGATATAATTCATAAATGGTGATAGTATAAACGATACTACAATTGATAAAAATATAAATAATAAACCTACTAAAATTAAACCAACTATTCCTGCTGGATTATTACTTAAAGCAACACATCCTGAAACTACAACAATAATAGGAGCAACAAAGAATAAACCACAATAAATCATAGAATATATACACCAAACAAAAAGTAGAGGGAATATTTTAACGCCTTTTTTAAACATTCCTGTATTCAATTTAGGAATACCAGCAATTGAGTTCAATCTATCTCTATTAAAGTCTACACTAAAACCCATTAAAAAAAGGAACGGAACAATTGATAATAATGCGAATAACGCAACCCACGCACAAACTATGGGCAAAACTTCTTTTGGAGTATCTTTATCTAACCAAGATGTAAAACCACCTAAAATACTTGGTAAAATTAACAATAAGACATACAACAAATGACGATTCTTTACTTCATCACATTTGTACAAGCCTTTAAACGCGTTGAGAATTCTTTCCATAATACACCTTTCTTTTTATATAAACGCTCTAATATCTAACGTATACTCTTGCATATTTGGTAAAACCAAACAAAAACATAATAAATTTCATAATACTACCTCGTGTTTATTATAACGGACGATTTGATATTTTCTTTAATAACTGACATACCTTTTTACAAAAAGTTACAACAAAATAAATTTTGTACTAAAATACTGATATGGAATACAGAAAGTTCAAAATAAATTCAAAATACTCTCCAGCCGGAGATCAACCAAAAGCAATCAATGAACTTGCCGAAGGGTTAAATAAAGGTTATGACACGCAAACTTTACTTGGTA
>JAZLBN010000061.1:0-6830 GCA_045613725.1 Candidatus Gastranaerophilaceae bacterium | reverse complement strand
GGCCTCCGACTTAGCAAAGAAGGGCATCCAATTTCATTTATGAGATTTTTGAAATATGGGGTATGTATTGTAGCAATATCACTTGTTATAAGCACAGCTTATGTCTATTTGAGATTTCTAAAATAGGAGAAAAAGATTATGACAGATAATATAAATAACGAACAAAATAACAGACCAGCTCTGAATGGAAGCCATTACTCAGAAAGTAAAGGAACTGGAGCTCTTAGTACAATAATTTTTGTAATTCTTGTAACTATTGGAATGATTATTTTGGCACATTTCAAAGGGAGCTAAACATTTTAGGGCAGATAAAATCTGCCCTTTTTAACTTAAAGGAAAAAGATTATGGAAAAATTTGATATATTTTGCATACTTCAATTATGTGGTGGACTTGCATTTTTCTTATACGGGATTTATGTTATGTCTGCTGGACTTGAAAAAATTGCAGGCGGGAAATTAGAAAAGATTTTAAAAACAATGACATCAAGCCCGACAAAAGGTCTTGTTTTAGGCGCAGCTATTACAGCACTAATTCAAAGTTCATCAGCCGTAACAGTAATGCTTGTTGGACTTGTTAACTCTGGAATTATGAAAATTTCTCAAGCAATTGGGGTAATTATGGGTTCAAATATTGGTACAACAATTACTGCTTGGATTTTAAGTCTATCAGGCATACAAAGTACAAATGTTGTCGTTAAAATGTTTAAACCTGAATCTTTTACTCCAATCCTAGCTTTGGTTGGGGTAATTATGATTTTTGCCGCAAAGTCAAATAAAAACAAAAACGTTGGTAGCGTATTTTTAGGCTTCTCAATTCTTATGACTGGGATGATTTTTATGAGTACATCAATGGAACCTTTAGCGCACAACGAACAATTCATTAACCTAATGACGCTATTCAATAACCCATTATTTGGTGTTGTAGTGGGTACAATTATCACTGCAGTAATTCAGAGTTCAGCAGCTTCAGTTGGTATGTTGCAAGCGTTGGTTATGAAGGTTGATATAACTTATTCAATGGCTCTACCAATCATTATGGGACAAAATATTGGGACTTGTATCACAGCAATCATTTCAAGTATTGGAGTAAATTCTAACGCTAGAAAAGTTGCAGTAGTTCACGTTACATTCAATATCATTGGTACAGTAATTTTCTTATGCATTTTTGAATTAGGTAAAATTTTATTTAACATTCAAATACTAAATCAAAACAGCAATCCAGCAGGGATTGCTGTTCTACACTCAATGTTTAATATCGTAACAACAATTATATTGTTCCCATTTATTAAACAATTAGAAAATATTGCAAACTTCTTTGTTAAAGATTCGAAAAATAAAAAAGATGAAATTGTATTCTTAGATGAAAGATTACTATTATCACCTGAACTTGCAACATTAGAAGTTAATCAAAAAGTTATTGAAATGGCAAAATATGTTAAAAATAACGTAACTTATGCAACTAAACAATTAAAGAATTTTCAATCAAGAAAAGCAGAGGTCATTAACAAAAATGAGCAAATTATCGACTTATATGAAGATAAAACTGAATCATATTTGATAAAAGCTTCAAATAAAGAATTGGCGGAAAAAACAAGTAATGACATTGCCAGTTTATTGCTTATTATTGGTGATTTTGAACGAATTGGAGATCATGCAATAAATATTTTGAATATTGCAGAACAAAAGAAAAATAAGGAATTAGAATTCCCTGTTGAATTAGTTGAAGATATCAGAGTGATTGTTGGTGCGGTGTTAGAAGTGCTGACTCTTACAACACATGCTTTTTCTAAAAATTCAAAAGAGCTATCTTTAAGGATTGAACCATTAGAACAAGTCATAGATAAATTAATTCTAAAAGCTAAAAATAGGCATATAAAAAGGATTCAATATGGTCAATGTCCAATTGAATTAGATTTTTTAATTTCAGAATTGTTTAATGATTTTGAAAGAATATCTGATCATTGTTCGAATATAGGCGCCTCTATATTAAAAGCATATGATTCAACAATTGATAAACATGAATTTTTAAAACAATTAAAATCATACGATAATAAAGAATTTAGTAAAACTTATGATGAGTATAAGGAGAAATACTCATTAGTATAATTGGCGAGAGCCAAATACATTTATTCTAAATAATCGCACGGTCTTTACCTCTTGGTGAGGACCTTTTCCTTATTTATTAACAATTGGTGGAATTGGTGAAATTACAATCCTTTCCATGTAATCATTGTTTATCGTTTTAATTTCTGTTGCTATTTTTTTGATATCATCGTTGTTCTTTATAGGATATTTTTTTGAGAATTTTAGTACCATAATCCCTTTTTGGGGGTGTTTTTCATATTTTAATACATTGTATATAAAATAAGCGTAATTATTGTCTATTTCATTTTCTAGGTAACTTATAACTGCAATATCATGTTTTTTATTTTGAATAAATTTTAGTAATAAGGAGTCTTCTTTTGTAGATATTTTTTTATCAAACTCAGAAGCAAATTTTAATGGGTTAGAAATTTCTGGGTAATATATTATTTTTACAAAGCTTGTCCAGTTATCTTCGGTTTCGTAATCGGTATAATATTCGTTTGAAATTTCATTGTCTTCATTTTCTATTGTTTTTAGTTTGTATATTGATTCGTTAAAATGAATGTTTTCAGCAAGGGTACTTATTGTCGTAGTTAATAGTAATAATAAAATTATAATAAAGTTTTTCATTGTAAAATCTCCGATAAATATATTTTATCTAGAGTTTGATTCAATGAAATTGGACAATATGATAATTTGAAAGATAAATTTAGTATGCCCCAAAATTTTTGGTTAAATATTCGTATGATCGTTTAAATGCATCGGATTCAAGTGCATTGATTGTGTATTCAGGAGAATCAACTGGAGGGTAGTGTCTAACTGCTTCAAGCCAGATGTGAGCAATTTTACCGATATCAGAATCTTTTTTATGTACTTGTTGGGTTGATGGTTTATTTGCCCAATAAGAGTTTTTATAGATGTTTTCTGTTATCTCATTTAATTTTTGGATGTCAGCTTCGTTTTCTGGGGCAAGGTGAGTCCAGGCTTTGATTATTTCTTTTTCGCCAATACCTTCTGTTGAACGCATAATCATATGTTGTTGTGCGTGTATTAGTTCGTGATACATTTTGTGGATAATGAATTTTCTAAAGTCATTATCTGTCATTGAAACAAGTTTAAGGTCGTCAACGATCTTTTTGAAGTGTTCTTTATTAGCATTTACAAATTGTTCGCCTAGTGTTTTATCGATAAATAACGGCATGTTATCGTTTGGGCTTGTTAGAAGTTTATACATTCCGTTTTTGACCATTACGACTTTGTGGTTGTTATCAAAAATTTCATTCAAACTAAATGATATTTCGTTTTTATTGAAAGTAAATCCACCTGCCATAATTCCGTCTGAAGGCCCGTAAAATTTTAATGTTGGTAAAATATCAATTCCCAATTCTTTACCCATTTGAGAGTAAATTTTTTCTAATGTTCCATTTGGGAATAGTGCATTTAGCTTTTGTTGATATATATCTTGAGTCTTTTCTGAACGAACAAAGGAGTCAGATTTTAGTTCCCCTAAATTTTGGGTTTTTAATTGAGAGGATTGCGTAATTTGTGGTTCTGACTGAACAGAATTATTATATGCGTTTTGTAAAAACTGATTAAAAGTAACCTTCATATTTAATTAAAAACATGAAGGCTAAATTTTTTGCTATTTTTCTTCTCTTAATTTTGTTATGAATCGCTCAAGTCGTCCGATTGCTTCTTTTAGGTTTTCAATAGAGTATGCGTATGATATTCTTAAAAATCCTTCACCACAGTCACCAAAAGCTGTTCCTGGCACTATTGCAACTTTTTCTTCTTGTAAAAATTTAGTAGCAAAGTCTTCGCTAGTCATTCCGAATTCTTTGATACAAGGGAATACGTAGAACGCACCATAAGGTTCAAAACAATCAAGTCGCATTTTTCTAAATGAATCCATTAAAAATCGTCTACGTTGATTATATGCTTGGCGCATTTCTTCAACATCTTTATCTCCATTTTTAAGGGCTTCAATTGCTGCATATTGGCTAATTGTTGGTGCGCACATGATTGCAAATTGGTGAATTTTTGTCATTTGTTGAATTAGTTCTTTAGGTGCGCAAGCATAACCAAGTCTCCATCCTGTCATAGCATACGCTTTTGAAAATCCATTAATTAGAATTGTGCGTTCTTTCATTCCTTCGATTTCTGCAATTGAAACGTGTTTACCTTTGTATGTTAGAGCTGCATATATTTCATCAGACATCACAAGAATATCTTTTTCTATACATACTTTTGCAATTTCTTCCAAGTCTTTGCGTTCCATAATTGCGCCAGTTGGGTTGTTAGGAAACGGAAGAATTAAAATTTTTGTTTTGTCAGTAATTGCCTCTTCTAATTCTTTTGCAGTTAATCTGAATTCGTTTTCTGCTTTAAGGTTTATAATTACAGGTTTTGCTCCAGCTAAAATTGCGCATGGCTCATATGAAACATAAGATGGCTGAGGGATTATAACTTCATCTCCTGGGTTTATAATGGCTCTTAATCCTATGTCAATTGCTTCAGACCCACCAACCGTAACTAAAATTTCATTATCCGGATTATATTTAAGGTTTTGTGTGCGATTTAAATAATTAGCAATTTCTTGTCTTAAATCTTTTAATCCAGCATTTGATGTGTAAAATGTTTTGCCACGTTCAAATGCATATATACCTTCATCTCGAATATGCCAAGGTGTATCAAAATCAGGTTCTCCGACACCAAGGGAAATAGCATCTTTCATTTCACTTACAATGTCAAAAAACTTTCGGATTCCAGAAGGTTTAATGTTTACTACAGCATCAGAAAGAAATTTCCTCATGGAGTAATTACCTCTCTTTCATCTTTTGTCTTTTTATTGATAATTGTACCGTGATCTTTGTATTTCTTTAAAATAAAATGTGTTGCAACGCTAAATATGTTTTCTAATGTTGATAATTTATAAGAAACAAAGTTTGCGATTTCTTTTAGTGATTTTTCTTCTAAAATTACCATTAAATCGTATCCGCCTGAAATTAGGTAGACATCTTTTACTTCTGGATAATTGTAGATTCGTTCTGCTATACTGTCAAAGCCAGTTCCTCTTTGAGGTGTAACTTTTACTTCAATCAAAGCTGTAACTTTTTCTATAGATGTTTTTTCCCAGTTAATAAGTGTGTGGTAACCACAAATTATTCCTTCTTTTTCTAAATTTGATAATTCTTCCAAAACTTTTTCTTCGGGTTGACCTAGTAATACTGCTAATTCAGAAAAATCAATTCTACTGTTCTTTTCAATTATTGATAACAATTCATCTCTCATAATTCTCTCACTTTCAGTTTTATTTAATTATAGCAAAAAACAGGGACTAATGATAGTCCCTGTTTTTTGTATGGTTTTGTATTTAGATACTTTATTTTATACTTTTGCTAATGCATTATCATTACTTTTGAATGCCGTGTGCAATTGCATAGCTTTCTGCTGCTGCTTTATCTTGAAGTTTTGCAATAGTTTCTTCAAAATTAACATCTGCATCACTTCTGTGGTTGAAGAAAGGTACTTCATTAGCTTCTTTTAATGACTTAGCTAACGCTTCAGCTGCTTCTTCTGAAGCTTTTGTTGTAGCTTCAACTTCTGCTTTATTAAAAATTTTACCTGCTGGAGTAAATTTATGAGCAGCATCTGTCATAAATTCTTGTACTTGTTTGTTAATGCCGGTAAATGTAACATTGTTAATCATCATAATTTTAAATCCTTTATATTTTGTACAATCTATTTGATGTTTGTTTAAAAACTTGTGAAAATAAATTTTGTTATTTAGATTTTAATAAGTTTACATTATTTAATAATAGACAGGAAAGTTTTTATTTAAATAGGTAATCTGGGTATTTTATTTCCTTAAAATATCATTACTAAGGCTAATACAAGTATGTATACGCATATTAATGCTTTTATTGTATTATCTCTTTCTAAATAGTGTATAGGGTCATCGTCTATTTTAATTGTGTTTATTAGAAATAAAAGTCTGTATATGATTAGAGTAAATGGGATTACTGTAATGTAGAGGTACTCTGTTCCTGCTCGTTGTATCGTATTTGAGTCAAGTACGTACGTGAAATAAAATGCGATAGATAATATTGCGTTTATTAGTATTAACTTATCTGCTGTATCAATACTAAGTGATTGTATTGATTTTCGTTGAGAGTTTTTATCATATTGTAATTCTAACTTCCTTTTTGTGTATGTAAAAAACAATGAGGTAAAGAATGTTAAAAGAATTACTAGAGCTGAAGGAATAACAGATATTGCAAAACAGCCAGAGATAACTCTCAAGATGAATCCTGAGGCTATACAGGTAGCGTCTATAATTGGTATTTTCTTTAACCAAAATGTGTATAGAATGTTCAGTATAAGATAAGAAATAATTGTCGTTAAACATAAAATATTTAATTTCCCTGCAATTAGAAAACTGAGTATAATCAAAATGATCATTATCGTAATTGCAAGTAGTTTTGAAATTTTACCACTTGCGATGGGTCTATTACATTTTGTGGGGTGAATTTTATCTTTTTCTATATCACTTAAATCATTCATAATATATACTGCAGAAGATATTAAACAAAATGTAATAAACATAAGAGTGCTTAACAGCCATAACTTAGGATTGTTGATATTTAATGAAAAAATTATTGGGATAAAAACAATAATGTTTTTTATATAATGATTTATTTTTAATGTTTTTAAAATTGCTTTAATATTCATTATATACCCTTCAT
>JAZLBN010000060.1:0-14219 GCA_045613725.1 Candidatus Gastranaerophilaceae bacterium | reverse complement strand
TACTGTTTCTATAACAAATATTGAATTTGAACCAGGGTTGTTGGTTGATTTGCCAGAAGCATTGGAAAGAATAGCTCCAGTTAGTAAAGATTATCATCATGATGAAATGTGGCACGACGGCAATGGTTATGCTCACGTTAGGGCTTCTATTGTTGGTAATTCTACTCATATTCCACTTATAGATGGGGTTTTACATATGGGTCAGTGGCAACAAGTTGTTCTAATTGATTTTGATAATAAAGCTCGTGCACGTCAAGTAAACGTACAAATTATGTACTAATTTTCGTGGATAACACAATTTGTTATTCGATATTATGCTTGAAAATTGTTTGTAATTTCATGAATGTATTCAAGCATATGTGCAAAGTATTTTAAATCGGAGTTGCCATTGATAACTAAATCGGCATCTTTTCTGAATGGTTTTACATATTTTTCGCCAGCTTCAGCAATGTAACTCCAGTGATTTTCAGCGTTTTCTACACTTTGGTTGCGTTCTTCAACTGCACGATTCATAAATCGACTTTTTCTTAATTCGTTTTCAGTTTCAACGTAAATTTTGATATCAAATACATCTTTTACATCATCGTACATTGTTGCAATGCCTTCTACAACGATAATTTTTTGAGAAGATACATCGATAGCCTTTGGCATAGAAATTCCAGTACCGTTAGGTAAATACATCGGAGCTTTAATGTTTAATCCGTCTGATAAATCTTCCAAATCTGAACGTAGAATGTCTAATTGGAAACTTGTTGGAGCGTCAACATCGTAGCCGTTATCTCTAAGATTATCAAAAGAGCCATACTTATTGATCAATGCTGAAATGTCATTGAAATAATTATCTGTACTTAAAACTGTTACAGGCATTGAAAGTTGTTCTATGACATTTTTTATTTCGTGGCAAATTGTTGATTTACCTGATGCAGATTCTCCAGTTATACCGATCAAAAGTCGTTTTGTTGGTCTGTTAATTAATCGTCTTGTAAACTTGTCAATAAAATCTGGATTTACTTGATTGATAATAGGAAGAGGTTGTTTTTTGTCGTATAAAAATATTTGTCTAAATTTAGTTTGCAGATAGAATGCTAGTAATTCTCTTCCTGATTTTGAGTTGAAATCCGGTTTGTAGATTTTATCGTTAGAATTTAATTCTTTTCCGATGGTTAGTTGCATATTCTTTTCCAATTAAATTAAGTATGAATTATATAATACACGAGAAAAAACTTTTTTGCTAGTTGTAGTATTAATTATTAATTTTTATAAATAAAGAGACTTATGTTATTTTCATTGTTGTTGTATAATTGGATTATTAGATGAGAAAAATTTTAAATTTTATATAAGGAGAGGGGTAGATATGCAAACATTAACTGCAACAGAAGGTTTAATTACTAAGGTTATAGGGCCAGTTATAGATGTAGAGTTTCCTTCTGGAGATTTGCCTGCTATTTATACAGCACTTAATATCTTTCATGATGATGGGACAAAAGTTGTAGTTGAAGTTCAGCAGATGCTTGGTTCTAATAAGGTTAGGACTGTAGCAATGTCTTCAACAGATGGTCTACGTAGAGGAATGAAAGTTATTAACACAAACGAGCCAATTAAAATCCCTGTAGGTAAAGCTATTTTAGGTAGAATTTTAAATGTTACAGGTGATGCGGTTGATAATATGGGAGCAGTTGAAACTGATACATATTTACCAATACACAGAGAATCTCCAAAACTTATTGATCAAAATACAGATATTGAAATTCTAGAAACTGGTATTAAGGCAATTGATTTACTTCAACCTTATCAAAAAGGTGGTAAAATTGGCTTGTTTGGTGGTGCTGGAGTTGGCAAGACAGTATTAATTCAAGAATTAATTCATAATATTGCAATGGCACATAACGGTGTTTCTGTGTTTGGTGGTGTTGGTGAAAGAACTCGTGAAGGTAATGACCTTTGGAATGAATTCAAAGAAAGCGGGGTATTGGATAAAGTTGGTCTGATTTATGGTCAAATGAATGAGCCACCAGGAGCGAGAATGAGGGTAGGTTTATCTGCTCTTACTGCAGCTGAGTATTTTAGAGATTTTTCAAAACAAGATGTATTGCTATTTATTGATAATATATTTAGATTTACTCAAGCTGGTTCAGAGGTATCTGCGTTGTTGGGTCGTGTCCCTTCAGCTGTTGGTTATCAGCCTACATTAGCTACAGAAATGGGAGAGTTGCAAGAGCGTATTACATCAACAAAAGATGGTTCGATTACTTCAGTTCAAGCAATTTATGTACCGGCAGATGACTTAACAGATCCGGCTCCTGCTACTACGTTCTCTCACTTGGATGCTTCTACTGTTTTATCAAGAAATATTGCATCTTTAGGTATTTATCCTGCTGTAGATCCTTTAGAATCAAGTTCAAGAGCGCTAGATCCGCATATTATTGGTGAAGAACATTATAATGTTACACGTAAGGTTCTTGAAATTCTTCAAAAGTATAAAGAACTACAAGATATTATTGCAATTTTAGGGATGGATGAATTATCTGAAGAAGATAAAGAAACAGTTAATAGAGCTCGTAAAATTCAAAAATTCTTATCTCAACCATTCTTTGTGGCAGAACAATTCTCAGGTATTGATGGTAAATATGTGAAAATTGAAGATACAATCAGAGGATTCAAAGAAATTATCGAAGGTAAGCATGATGATTTACCTGAGCAAGCTTTCTATATGGTAGGTACAATTGAAGAAGCTGTAGAAAAAGCAAAGTCTATTGTTGAGGAATAATTTATGAAGTTGAAAATTATTACACAAGAAAGAGTTGTTTTTGATCAGGATGTGGATGCAGTATATTCCAAAGGTATTGATGGTGAATTTGGGATACTAAAAGGACACTTACCTATTATGACAGCGTTGGATATTGGCGTAACTAAAGCTTATATTGGTGATGAGATTAAGAAATTTACCACTATGGGTGGTATTTTACAGTTTAAGGATGAAGAGTGTCTAATTCTTACTACTTTAGCTGAACCTGGTGAGGAAATAGATGAAGCTCGTGCTCGTCAAGCTTTGGAACAAGCAAAGTTAAAATTTAAAAATGCTCAGGCTAGAATGGATGCAAAAAGGGCAGAAGCTGCAATCGCTCGTGCAGAGGCCCGTTTGAAAGCTCGATTGTCTGGTGAACAAAATATTAAAATGTGATAATTTATCCATGATATAATGACGTTATGGAACTTAAGGAAATTTACCAAAAAGATTTTTGTGTTAATTCGGGTTTATCTTATCCGAGGATTTCTTTTGAAGTTTTTCCGCCTAAAGATGGTGATAGTTCTAAATTATTTGAAGAATTGAGATTGTTGAAAAAATACAAACCTGCGCTTGTTTCTTTAACATATGGTGCAAATGGTGGAAATCGACAATTTTCTTATGAATTGCTACAAATGATTTTGGATTTAGAGTTAAATGTAATGCCACATTTTACTTGTGTTGGTGCAACTAAAGAAATCATTGAATTGTATATTATGCAGATTGAAAATCTTGGTATCGAAAATATACTGGCTTTACGTGGGGATTTGGGAGAGAATATTTCAGTTAATGATTTTAAATATGCATCTGATTTAGTTGATTTTATTCACCAAAAATCTACTTTATCCATCGGGGTTGCCGGATACCCTGAATGTCATGTGGAATGTGATGACATTAAAAAAGATATTGATAACTTGAAACGAAAAATTGATTTGGGTGCAAGTGCTATATTTACTCAATTGTTTTTTGATAATGATAAGTTTTATGCTTATGTAGATAAGGTTCAGAATGCAGGTATTAATGTCCCTATCATTCCAGGGGTTATGCCAATTAGAAGTATTCAACAAGTTGAAAAAATGATTTCTATGACACATGTAGAGTTCCCAAAGGCTTTGCGTGAACAATTGGAAAAATATTCAAATGATGTCAAAAGTATAGGTGTAGATTTCGCAATAGATCAGTGTCAGCAACTAATAGATTCTGGTGTTTGTGGGTTGCATTTCTTTACTTTAAATCATTCTGATCAGGTTTCGAAAATTATTGAAGGATTAAATATGGTATAGGAGAGTTGTATGGAAAATTTAAATAAGTATATTGAACATACATTATTAAAGCAAGATGCTACAAAAGATGAACTTATTAAATTGTTTAATGAAGCTAAACAATATGATTTTTTAGGTGTTTGTGTAAACCCTTGTTATGTATCTTTGGCAAAAGAAAATTTAGCAGGTAGTGATGTTAAAATTGTTACTGTTATTGGGTTCCCTCTTGGTGCAAACACCACAGAAACTAAAATTTTTGAAACAATTAATGCTGTTCGTGATGGTGCTGATGAAATTGATATGGTAATTAATGTAACTAAATTGAAAGATAGAGATTTAGATTATATTGTTAGTGAAATTTCTGGAGTTAAAGCGGCGTGTCAAGGTAAAGCATTGAAAGTTATTATTGAAACAGATTTATTAACAAAAGAAGAAGTAAAATTGGCTAGTGAATTATGTGTTAAAGGTGGAGCCGACTTTGTAAAAACATCAACAGGTTTTGTAAAAGGTGGTGTTGGAGCAAAAGTTGATGATGTTGAAGTTATGTATAACACAGTAAAAGATGCAGGATTACAAGTTAAAGCATCGGGTGGTGTTAGAGATAAAGAAGCTGCAATTGCTATGATTAAGGCTGGTGCGGTGCGTCTTGGTACAAGTAGCGGTGTAAAAATTGTTTCTTAGAAACTAATCATTATAAGTCATGCTATAATGTAAGTGTAATCATCAGAAAGGGTTAAATAAATGGGTGATGAGGATAAGCAGTTTGACGCCACCCCTCGGAAACTCGAGCAGGCAAGAAAGGAAGGACAAGTTGTTAAGTCAAAAGACTTTTCAACAGCTGTTTCGTTGCTTATTTTATTTTCTGTAATTTTTGGTTTAGCACCTTTTATTTGGGATCAAATTGTACAGGTTTTTACTCTATTGTATGAACAGATTCCAAATGCACACGTTGATAAAATAGGGTATATGTATGTCTTGTTAATTGCAGTGAAAGGTGCTGCGTTAATTATTGGTCCAATTCTTGCAATAGCATGGTTTGTTGCGGTTATGGCTGATTTTATTCAGGTTGGCCCGCTTATAGCAATTGCGCCATTGATTCCAAAATTGGATAAACTTAATCCTACAAAATATTTTAAAAATATTATTTCTATCAAAACTCTTTTTGAGTTGTTTAAAAATATTGTCAAAGTTGTAATTTTAGGTTATATCGGTTGGATGGTTTATAAGGATCATATAAAAACGATATTGATGCTTGCTTCTGTTGATAATAATTTCGCAGTTATGATTGAATTTGGTAAATTAATTACTGAATTTATTTTTAAAGCTTGTATTGCCTTTTTGGTAATTGCCGCTGCCGATTATGGTGTTACAAAATGGAAATTTCTTAAAGATCAAAAGATGTCTTTTAAAGAGATTAAGGATGAATACAAAAACTCAGAGGGCGATCCTAATGTAAAAGCTCAATTGCGTCAAAGACGTATGCAAATGTTACAACAAGGTGCGATGGATGCTGTGCCAACTGCAGATTTTGTTGTTACAAATCCAACTCATGTCGCATGTGCATTGAAATATGTCGCAGAAGAAATGGATTCACCGATGCTTATTGCAAAAGGTACAGAGCTAATTGCAAAAAAAATTATAAATATTGCTAAAGAACATAATGTACCGGTTATTGAGAATCCGCCTGTTGCTAGAGCTTTGTTTAAAATGGTCGATATTAATCAATCAATTCCTCCTGAGCTGTATAAAGCTGTTGCTGAAATTTTAATGTTCGTTTATAAAATGAAAAATCCTTCAAATAAACGACCGCGAAATTAAATTATTGTAGTATTATGGATTTGTAAAATTATGGCAAACGAAGATAAAAAGAATTTACAGCATTATATAGATATCGTCCAAAAGGTTGCGAGGGTAGAGCATAGGCGTATTCCATCTCATATGGTTGAATACGAAGAATTGCTGTCTATTGGTATCATTGCAATTCAAGTTATGATTAAGAATAAAACACCTGAGCAATTAGAAAAATATAATTCTGCCTATATTGCAACAGCTGTTCGTTGGGCAATCAGAAATGAATTAAGAATTAGATATAAGTGGTATTCATTGAAACATAAAGCTGAGGATGAATATGATGAAGAAGAAGCAGTTGAAGGCATGGATATGAAACAGGCAAAAGTTCGTGAAGCTATTTACGAAACTATTTTGTCTATTGATGGTCTAGCTGCAGCAGCAAGTGACAATGATTCTCCATTTGATTTTGTTAAAGATCCGCATGCTATGCCTGATGAAAATGCTGAAATTTCAGAAATGGGTAAAATGATTAGGGCTGCTATTTCTAAATTGCCGGCAAAAGAAAGAACTGTTGTTGAATATCGTTTTTATAGAAATATGCAAGTAAAAGATATTGCAACACAAATAGGTTTATCTCCGTCACGAGTTACTCGTATTGTGCAGTCCTCTCTAAATACAGTTAGAGAATATTTGAATGCACATGAACAATACGGTTATTAGCCTTTGGTTTAAGTTAACTCAATGTTTTATACTATTTGGATACGTTTGTCATCTGTTATTTCGATTGGCTGATCAAGTTTTTTGATATAATCTCTAGTTAAGATGTTTTTATCCATATCGAATTTTTTAAGTACAAAACTTGGGTTTTTGTTGCTTTCTAAGTAGCCGTCTCCACCTGTTGCGAAGAAATCATCTGCGGCTACGGTATATTTTTTGTCTGTTCTTGGATTATTTACATCAATTTTGTGAATATTGTTATTTTTATCGATGAATTCAAGTTCTAATAATTCACCTTGTTTGTTTCCTTTGTATCTTAATCCTGAAACAAGTAATAACCCAGGTTTGTTAGAGCTTCTTGTTGTTGATTCTAGACCATGTTTGATTGCATCAACAATTTGTTTTTCTGATAATTCAAGAATCATCATTTTGTTTCCGAATGGAGAAATATCAGTTAACAGTCTTGTATCAATTGGTCCTTGAGAAAATTGACCTCTAATATTCCCTGCGTTAAGTAGAGCAATGTCAGTGTTTAACTCTATTCGCATAGCATCTGTAATAAGGCATCCGTGAGGATTGTTTTCTACTAGTCTATTCTCAGGAGGTGGAACTGCTGCTTTTACTCTACCAACAACTTCGGGTTTACCTAAGATGTTTTCAACAGTATCTTTTATAAATAATGGTCTATTGTAAGCTCTTGTTCTAATAATGTTATTTTGAGCTCTTTTAATAACTCCATTTTCGTCAAATGAAATGTTTAGTATACCAAGGTTTTCACCGTCTTTTCCGGCTTGTGTTATGATTATAGGTTCTCCGGTCTTTGAATAAAATAGGTTTTCACCTTCTTTTATTCCTTGGATTAAATTATGTGTATGTGCACCAAAGATAATATCTATATCATCTACTTCTTTAGCTAATTGTTTATCAAGTTTATTTCCACCGTGAGATAGAATGATGATGTGTTTGATTCCATTTGCTTTTAGTTTTTCGATTTCGTCTTGTACTGATTTGATAGTTTGTTTAACATCATATATACTGAAATCTTTCAATGTATCATTTAGTTTTACTCGTTCTTTCATATCAGGAGGAGCAATACCAATCATTCCATATTTTATTCCATCTTTTTCTGTAATTATTGATTTTTGAATAATTCCATATAAAGGTGATTTTTTATCTATTTCTACATTTGCGGCAAGCATTTTATAATTTGCTTCGTTTAACATTTTTGCAAAGTTTTCAGGTTTAGTTACGTCTAATTCGTGGTTACCAAGTGCAGATGCTATGAATCCACTCCAGTTAAGGAATTTATGTGCAACTTGATTAGGAACTAGTTCTTCACCAAGAATTATATCACCTGATGAAACTTTAAACTTAGATACGTTTTCATTTTTATTAAAGAAATTAGTACTCATTATATTGGCTGGAGTGTTGTCAAACTCTTTGGAAATGTTATAGATTCTTTCCATGTTTGTCATTTTTCCATGCACATCGTTTATATAAAGCCAACTGGAATGTGTTAATTTCGGTTCATTATTAGTAGGGTTATAAACAGATACCGTATTGTTTGGGTATATGTTTGTTGTATAGTTAGGGTTACTATTTTTTATAGACTCATCAACAGGCGCGTTTTTTGCTTGAGGTGCAATCGTGCCTGAGTAGCTTAACCTTGCAGATTGTTTAATATTTGGTACGTTTATCATTATTTTACCTTTTTACACTTCACTAGTATAAATGCCTCTAAAAATAAAAATTGCTGAAATTAATAAAATTATTAACAAAATGTAATAAATTTAAGTATACGAGATAATAGCTCATGTGTAACATTTTATTTGCAAATAGACAAGTATAATTAAATACTTGTCGTGAGTTCATATCATTTTATAATATTTATCGTTAAGCTGCATTTTTCATCTGTTTATACATATTTATGCCTTCAACCCAATTTGGAATAATGTTCAAATCTTGTTGAACAATGTGCTGAGGTAATGCGGCATGATGAATTTTTGGAAGTAAATAATCTTCGGAGTATTCTATTGCGCGAGGTACTCCGTCATCTGTATCGTTACAAATAAATGTTACTTTACCTTTTGCATCTTTTTTATAATCAACAATAGAAATTTCATGACCATTTACGATAATATTATTATGGTCAGTTTGCGTGTATCCGATAATTACGGTTTCACCTTCATCCAAAGCTTCTATAAGGTGGCGTTTCATTGTTCCTAAATCTGTTTCGTAACCGATTAATCTAGCATTTTCATCGACTGTTTGATATGTTACGGATAGAATATTTTTGTTAAATACTACGGATTCTGTAAATGTTTTTTCAAATTCAATCAATCCTTTGTCGTTTTGATTAAACTTACCAGCACGTTTGTCTGTTAATGAATTATATGATTGCTGAGAGCCGATTTGCATGAAAGTTGATTGCATCAAAACATCAAGAGGAGTTCTTTCATATGCGTCTTTATGCGTTGTTTGAATTTGCGCTCTTAGGATTGCGTTTTTATCTGGTGCAAAATTTAATGTTGCTTTGTTAAAATCACCATTCCAAGGCGTTTCAAATGCATTTAATAACCAAATTGAATTTAATGTTTCGTCTGCTAAGTTTTTCAAATCAAGATGTTTTGTTACCGATAATTTTGGTGAACTTAATTCTTGTGCGAATCTTGCGAACTCAGCTGGAAGTTGTTTTGCTAATTTGAATTCAGTGCTGGCAGCTACGCAAGTTCCTGAATGTACAACATCAATATCGTTGGTAGATTGATAAATATCAAGTAAATTGCTTTTCCCTTCAGTGTTTGCTTTAAGTACAGCATCTCTGTATTCGTTTGGAATATCCCCAAACTGTTGTGTAATTAGATATGGGTAAGCAATTGTAGCTAAAGTGTCTTTTAGCATTGTTGTTCCATTAAGCCCTTCAGCTCTTGGTTCTGTTATCATCTTATGTAAGTTATCAAGAACAGTACTCCTATCATCAGATTCACTGTTTAATAAAACTCCGGTTTTTAGTAAGTTTTCAGCAATTTTTCTGCCGTTTTTGTCTAGCTGAGATAAAATTGCGGTATATTTCGCTTTTTCTTCTTTACTGGATAATGTAGTTCTTATTTTTGTTACATTATTAGGTTGTGGAGTTTTTGTGCTTGAAGAAGCAGTAAATGAAGGTTGTGTCACATATTCATTTACAGCTTGAGTTGTTACAGAGTTCTTAACGCTGTTTATTGTGTTATAATTATGTTGCTGGATAAAAGAATTTATTTTTTCTACCATGATAACTCCACATTTATATTAAAAACTAAAAGTATAAAAAATTGCTAAATGTGTTAATAAATATTAAAGAAGGTATAATTGGATAATTTTAAGATCAAACCATTAACAAAAGAACAGCTTATTATTTCGGTGGATAGATTAACTCGATTTAAAAACACTGAGATTAAATATTTAAGGGTGTTTATTGATGTTATTGTAAATAATTTAATTTCTCCGAAATTTAAAAAGGCTGAATTGGAAATGATGGATTATTCGGTTTTAAAGTATTGGGCAGAAATGGTTATTAACTATTCTATAGAAGAATTGGGCTTGTTTATTGATAAGGATTATACTATTAATGAAAAATTGGCTGAATATGAAAAATCGATTTTTAATTGTGGGGAAAATGTTGAAGTTTTATTGAATAATAAAATTGCGTATAATGCGTTGTTGTCATTAATTGATGAAGATTCTCCAAAAAATCTTAGATGGCTTAAATTACTTTTACTTGATGATAATATATTTCATTTAAGACAGAATTTATCACTAAGATTTCCTGTTAGTAAAGTCGTGATTGTTGAAGGTGCTACTGAAGAAACTTTATTGCCTGAGTTTGCAAAGTTCTGTGGGTATGATCTTGATCAGCATGGGGTTTATATTTTATCTGCTGGTGGAAAAAATCAAGTTGTTAAAATGTATTATAATATGGTTGAAACTCTTAAATTACCAATGTTTGTATTATTAGATAAAGATGCAATGGATAATTTAGAAGAAATAAAACCTCGTTTACGTAATATTGATAGGATTCATATACTTGAGTGTGGAGAGTTTGAAGATTTACTACCTATGGAGTTAATAAAACGAACTCTTGATTATGAAATTAGTAATATTTCTCTTATTGAACAGGATATGTTTAATGCTCCTGAACCAAGGGTAAAAATTTTGGAAGATATTTTTAAAACTCGTGGCATGCACGAGTTTAAAAAAGTAGAGTTTGCTCAAATGATTAAAAATAATATTAAATCGTTGGATGATCTTTCTCCTGAAATAGCTAATATTATTGAGGAAATTAAGACTCTTTAATTAATCGTAAATATTTTTAAATATTTTTAAAATCAAATGGTTGACATTTTGTTTTGTTCAATATAGAATGAGATTCGTAAGCCGATTAGGCACTAGCCCCCATCGTCTAGAGGCCTAGGACAACACCCTTTCACGGTGTAGACAGGGATTCGAATTCCCTTGGGGGTACCATTTAAAAACAGAAGGAACCATAGAGGTTCTTTTTTTTTGCTTAAGTTACCCCCAGCTCATTCGAATCACGAATTTTGTGGTTCACGAAATTCGTGGATTAGCCTGCGGCATACATTTCTGTAATTATTCGAGCTTCCTGCTCTCATAAACAGAAATTGCAGAATTCCCTTGGGGGTACCATATTAAAACAATAAGAACCGATGAGGTTCTTTTTTTATGGGAATTCTCCATTAGTTTGTTTTAGTTGGTGTATTAATTATGTATATTAAGTTTAAAATGCAGAATTCTTGATTTTTTTTTCTACTTATGTTAGGCTTGTTCTCGTGAGATAAATATAGGTAAAGATTTCATGTTATATATAATCCGACGCAATAAACGTTTTTTGAAAGGCTTGTTTTAAAAACAGGACGCTTTATGTGTTGGAAAAAGTTTTAAAACAGAGCCTAGAATAATAAAGGCTCTGTTTTTATTTGTAACAAATGTAAAAAATAATTGTAAAAAAGGCAATTAATTTTTATGACATGGTTTAAAGGAAAAGTGAAGGTTAAATTTATGAAAAAAAGAAATAATATTCGACGAAACTCAACTGTAAAGGCGAATGCTCCAATCGTCAAATTTATGAATTTAATTTGGGGCTTGTAATACACAAGTTGAGGTAGAGCTGTGTGCTCTATAGAAGGATAAGGAAATGATACAACAGGTAACAGTAAGTACAGCAAGTAAAGTTTACTCCATATTAGGAAATAATAGTTCTCTAGTTCCATTGGCAATGAAAGATATTGCTAATAGTTGCGGTTTAACTGCAGCATCTTATATGGCAGGGGATAATAATGAAGGGAAAGATAGATTTATTGATGAGTTCGGAACTCAATCAATTTGGTTATTTGGGATTCCTGCTTATAAAAAACTTTTAGATTTGACAATGTTCAAGTCTATGGGTTTAGATCCAAATGTAGATGCTAGAATCTTAAAGAATCCAGAAATTTTAAAAGCAGCTCAAGAGTTTGCTGCAAATGATAAAATATTAAATAGTCTACAAAAAGTTGCGGTTAATCAACCTAAATACAGAGCGTTGACTATTGCAAAATTTGTTGCATCAACAGCTTTAACATGTGTGACATACTTTGGTTTAACTAAATTTAGACACAAATATACTGAAAACCAAATTAAAAAAGATTATTTTGAAAGACAGCAACAAATGGGTAAGGATATATCTTTCATGGATAAAGATAAATCTGTGAGCAATAATATTCCTTTCTCTTCTGCTTTTTCTGCAGTTCATAATAAATCTAATAATAAAAATGTAACTTTCACCGGTGGTATTCAAGATTTTATTTTTGATCCTGTTAAAAATTTAATGCTTGTAGATGCCACTATTACTGGAGAGAGATTATCTCATTCTAGAAACCCTCAAGATTTCTTTGGGTATGTAATTAAAGAAGGAAGTTTCTGGGCGTTTATGTATTTAGCTGGACCTATGATCTCAAAAGCGTTAGAAAAAAGTGCTGATGCTAAAGGAAGATCAATTGACTTAGATGCAAGAGTTATTGAGTCGCCAATGTTGAGAAACTCTTTTGCAGATGGTTCAATTAAGGCTCATCTTGAAGCGTTTAAGGCTGCGGATAAGTCTGATGTTGATATTTATAAATTTGCGGTTAACTCTAAAACAGATAACTTAATTGTAGATATGGCAAAAATGTCAGATGTAATTGAAGTTATTGATAAAAAAGCTAAAGTTCAGATTGCTGATACAAGAAGATATATTGATTTAAGTGATTTAAGAGGTGTAGCAAAAAAAGTAGAAAAACTTCTTGGTCAATATGAGGGTTCTGGTGAAACAATAGATCAATTTTTTGATATTGTAAGAAAAGCTAAAAGAAGTGCTATTAGAACCAATATAGGTTCTTGTATTGCAGCTCTTGGTATTTTTGCTCCAGCTATTATGTTGCTTACTAGAAAACTAAGCCCTAATTCTGAATATCAAGTAAAAAAAGATATCGAAGCAAAATTAGCTCAAGCTCAGGCTCAAGGTCTTGATATAGATAAATTAAAATAATACCCTTGACAAATCTGTAAAAATAGCCTAAAATGATAATAGTTATCATTTTAGGTGAAATATGAACTATTCAAAGCAAAGAGAAAAAATACTTGATATCTTAACAAAGAATGCAGTTCATCCAACTGCAGAAACTTTGTTAGGTTTATTGAAAGCTGACAATTCAAATATTGGTTTTACGACGTTATATAGAAATTTGAATCAATTGGCTCAGGCTGGGATAATAAAGAAAATTGATGGACTTGAAGCTTCAGCCCATTTTGATCATAATACATTTGAGCATTATCATTTCTTATGTACAGAGTGTGGAAAAGTGTTTGATATTCCATCGGAAGTTGCGCCTGATTTGATAAAAAATACCCAACAGACTACTGGGTTTGATATTGCGGGACATGATATAGTGTTCCATGGTATATGTTGTGACTGTAAAAAACGAAAGGATGAAAATTAATTATGGAAAAATGGGTTTGTGAAATTTGTGGCTATGTATATGATCCAGCTGAAAATGACGGTGTAGCGTTTGAAAATCTTGCAGAAGATTATGTATGCCCACTTTGCGGTGTAGGTAAAGATCAATTTAGACAAGCTGATTAATTTTATAACTAATAAATATGTATAATACGCCGGTAATATTTTGTTATCGGCGTTTTGTGTATTATAATTGTTTTATGGATAAACAACTTATTGCATATTTTGAAACTTTAGGGTTAGAGGTTAATACTTCAACAAAAGCTCGTGGACATCAAGGGTTTTTCTTGCGTAAGCGTATTGATATTTCTAGGAATGTTTCAAAAGATAGGATTATTCCAACTTTGTTGCATGAGTTTGCGCATTATGTCCATTCGATAATTGAACCTCGTATGGAACGAAATGGTGGATCTTTAGAGTATGTTTTTAATGATGAAAATGTTTGTGTTTACCAATCTGAGTTGATTAAAATTACAGATTTTGTTGATATAAATTCTAGGTGTGAAAAGTTAGAACATCATAAAAAAATTATAAAATCAAAGATTCAGGAATATGAAAATATTATAAAAATACATTATCCAAAATTTTTGCGCTCTAAAAAGTTTAGGGAGTTTGATAATTATATAAGTGGTTCAAA
>JAZLBN010000059.1:0-22638 GCA_045613725.1 Candidatus Gastranaerophilaceae bacterium | reverse complement strand
ATTGTCGCTGTATAAGGAATATTATCAATAATACCTGATAAAATACCTGAAGCCCAAAGAATAATCATTGTTGCAGCATTCAAGCTTCCATTAGTTAATATAATAAGCTGATCTGCTAAGTATTTTATACCACCATTAGCTTCAAATCCACCAATAATGATAAATAAACCAACAAAGAAGAATATTGTTAACCATTCAACATCTTTATATATTTCTTTTGGTTCCTCAAATAACAACAAGAATGCTGCGCCCGCTACCGCAAATACATATGCTGAAATATGTGTTATATCATGAGTTACAAAACCTAATATAACTAAAGCTAATGTAATTACTGAACGTAGCATTAATTTTTTGTCTGTAATTGTTTTTGAATTGTCCATATTTGCAACTTGTGCCATCTTTTCAGGTGTAGCTTTCAATCCTTTTCTGAACATAAACACCAAAATTGAAGTACACACTACAAATATAACTGCAACAACTGGTGTAAGCTCTTTTACAAAATCCATAAAACTTAAACCTGCACGAGTTCCAATAATAATATTTGGAGGATCTCCAATTAATGTTGCTGTACCACCTATATTAGAAGCCAAAACTTCTGTAATCAAAAATGGCACAGGATCAGTTTCAAATTCTTTCGCAATGATAAATGTAATTGGCATCATTAAAACAACTGTTGTCACATTATCCAAAAATGCTGAAGCAACTGCTGTAAATGCAGCAAGCGCAAACAATACAGTCTTTGGATGACCTTTTGTCGCTTTTAACAAATGTAATGCCATCCATTTGAATACCCCACTTCGACTAGCAATATGTACTATAATCATCATACCAATAAGTAAAAAGATTACTTCAAAATCAACATGTTCAAATACACCTTTGATGTACTTCATATTTTCTAAATCTAAATGCCCTTCTAGTGGAATCAATCCTAGTAGCATAGTTAAAGCTGCCCCAACTAGAGCTACTACAGATTTTTGAATTTTTTCGCTGGCAATGAAAATATATGCAATTAACAAAATTGCACCAGAGATAATCATTCCATGCGTGTGAATAAAATCTAACATCTCTCATTTTCTCCTTTTTATACAATCTCAATTATATCATAAAAATAAGAGTTGAACTTGCGTTCAACTCTTTTATCTAAAACTTATGAATTATCAATGCATATACATCATTAAATACGATTAAAATCATAAATACTAGTAATAGCATAAAACAAATTGAACTTATCTTGTTTATCGCATCTTCATCAAGCGGTTTTCCTCTCAATTTTTCAATTAACAAGAACATAAAGTGACCACCGTCTAATGCCGGGATTGGTAAGAAATTCACAAGCGCTAAGTTCAATGAAATAATAGCTGTCAATAATAACCCAGAGAAAAATCCATTATTTTGAATCACATCACCACCGATTTTGGTAATAGCTACAATACCGTGCAAGTCCTTTATCGGAATTTGACCTGTGAATAATTGCCACAAACCATATACTAAAACATATGTCTGTGTCCATAAATACTTACAAGAACCTGTTATTACAGTAAGTAAAGTATTTGTATTCATTAATATTTCTTTTGGATTAGGAACAACCCCAATAAGTCCATCTTTATTTGGATATATTGTCGAAATTTTTACAACTTTTCCATCCCTTAATACTTCAACATTTATTGGAGTTTTATTATCTGTAATTGCATACGCTACATCAGATAAAGTATACTTACCTTCACTTACATAAGTGCTTTTCTCTAAAAGATTATCCCTTAAATCCTTTTGAGTTTGAGTTAGTTCTATACGAAAATCTTTAAAAAATTTATAACCCTTTAAAACATTTTCATCAATGAATAATGGACTTTCATCCTGCCTATTAGGTAATTTTACAATTACTCCACTTTCGATAACTTCGTTTTCATCTAAAGTAGGGTTCAAGGATTTTAAAGTGATTAATGTATCATTATAATCATCTTCCGAAATCTTACCATCAAATGCTACACTGTTTTTTGCAAAAATTGATAATGCATATGGCGAAGAAATATTTATACCATTTATCATTGTAATTTCATCATTTTCCTGCAAATTACTATACTGAGCAGAATAATCATTTTCTTTTAATATCTTACCAACATAAACTTGATAATCCCCAGATGGTAAATGCCCCCACACTGAAGCTGTGAAAATTACAAAAACAAAAGCTGTAATTATATTTGCAATAACACCTGCTGAAATTACAATCATTCGTTTCCATACAGGCTTGCTCATAAACCTATCTTCTTCTGATATAACTACTCCGGAATCTTTTTCATCATCAGGAAATGAAACATAACCTCCTAAAAGAAATGCATGTACTAAAACTTCAACATCTCCTACTTGTTTGCTCCATAATGTTGGACCAATTGGCAATCCAAAACCAAATTTAGTAACCTTGATACCTAAAGCTCTTGCCGCAAAAAAATGACCAGCTTCATGTACTAAAATCAATATACTTAACAATAAAATCATTAAAATTATAGACATCGCATTCCTCTTCTTTTATAAATATATTCCCTCGCCCTTTTAAAAGGGAGAGGGTTAGGGTGAGGGTATAAATTTACCCAAATATCCCTTATAACTATTTTTTAAACTGTTCTAAAAATCTTACATCATTATTGAAGAACAATCTAATATCATCTATTGCATATTTAAGCATAGCAAGTCTTTCAACCCCCATACCGAATGCAAAGCCTGAATACACATCAGGATCAATGCCAACTCCACGTAAAACATTAGGGTCTACCATGCCGGCACCTAAGATTTCTAACCAACCTGTACCTGAACAAGTTCTGCAACCTTTACCTTCACACATAATGCATTGTACGTCAATTTCTGCAGAAGGTTCTGTAAATGGGAAAAAGCTGTTTCTAAACCTTGTAGGGCGACTTGCTCCAAAATAAATTCTAATAAATTCGTTTAAAACACCTTTCAAATCACCAAAAGTAATATTTTTATCTACGTAAAGCCCTTCGATTTGATGGAAGAAATTATTTTTACGAGAATTAATATTTTCATTTCTATAAACTCTACCAGGAGCAATAATCCTGATAGGTGGTTTTTGATCTTCCATAACGTGAATTTGAGCTCCAGAAGTTTGGCTTCTTAATACAACATTTGGCGCAACATTTGTAAAGAATGTATCTTGAACATCGCGCGCAGGGTGATCTTTTGGAACATTTAACATATCAAAGTTAAAGTATTCAGTTTCAACTTCAGGTGAATTTTCATTAGGTGCAACTGAAAAACCTAAACTTTGGAAAATTGAAACAATTTCATTTGTAGTTGAAGTTAGAGGATGAACATGTCCACGTGGAACATATTGACCTGGAAGAGTTACATCTAATCTTTCTTTTTCTAACTTTTTATTTAATTCTTGTTCATAAAAGACTTGGAACTTTTCAGAAATTGAAGACTCTAATTTTTGAGTAATATCATTAGCTAAAGAACCAACAATTCTTTTATCATCTGGTGATAAGTCTTTTAGTCCTTTTTTAATTTCGTTAAATTCACCTTTTCTGCTTAAATATTTGAATTTAATATCTTCTAAATCTTTAACTGAAAGTGCTTTTTCAATATCAGCAGAAGCATCAGCATATATTTTTTCTAATTGTTCCTTCATCTTTATCCCTCTAATAGTTTATTATATCGTTAAATTTCTTTTCGTAACCTATTGTAGTTTTACCACCATGTCCTGGATACACTTCAATTTCATCAGGCAATGCAAAGAGTTTTTCTTTAATACTTTTTACAATAACTGAAAAATCACCTTCAGGTAAATCACATCTGCCACAACTACCTTGAAACAATGTATCACCTGAAAAAAGTTTATCCTCTACTAAATAGCACATACCACCTTTTGTATGCCCTGGAGTCGAAATAGCTTTAATTTTAGAATTACCTACTTCGATAATATCGCCATCTTTTATAAATCCAAAGTTAGAAATATTCACTGAACCTGACATACCTAAAAACATCTGTAGCATATCCGGCACCATTTTAACTTGGCTCATATCATCTTCACAGATAAAAGACCCAATACCAAATGCATCCTTAAAACCATCCACACCCATTAAATGATCAAAGTGACCATGAGTTAAAAGAATTTTTTTAAGATTAATACCACTATCTTTTATTGCCTGAATAAATTCTGAGCGAGCTGACGAACAATCAATCAACACTGCTTCTTTTGAATCTTCATCAATAACAAGATAGTTATTGGCATCAATAGGTCCCTCTACAAAAGTTTTAATAGTAATCATTGCTATAATTTACCTCTAAGCTCTAACTACTTCAAAAATTTTCTTGCAAGTTGCAAATAAATCTTTAGCATCTTTTAATGCAACCATATTAGGCCCATCACATTTAGCTTTATCAGGATCAGGGTGAACTTCAAAGAATAAAACATTTGCACCAACAGCCATAGCAGCTTTTGCTAAGACCGGAACAAATCTTCTATCTCCACCTGAACATACACCATTTGCTCCCGGCAATTGAACACTATGAGTAGCATCAAAAACTACAGGGTATCCAAACTGTTGCATAATTGGAATACCTCTAAAATCAGATACTAAATTATTGTATCCAAAAGAAGAACCTCTATCAGTTAACATAATATTTGTATTACCCGAATCTTCAACTTTTTTAACAAGGCTACCCATTTGTTCTGGAGCCAAGAATTGACCTTTTTTAATATTTACAATTTTACCTGTTTCAGCAGCCGCCACAAGTAAATCAGTTTGCCTACATAAAAACGCAGGAATCTGTAAAATATCTGCAACTTCAGCAACAGGCTTTGCCTGATCAGGAGTATGAATATCAGTAACTATTGGTAAATCATACTTCTCTTTCACCAATTGTAACATCTCCAGACCTTTTTCCATCCCCGGACCTCTGAAAGATGTAATCGACGAACGATTTGCTTTGTCAAAAGAAGATTTGAATACAAAATTAATATCCAATTCTTTTGTAATTTCTTTTAAACCTTGAGCGGTTTGATCTAAAATTTCTTGGCTTTCAATAGCACAAGGACCGGCTAGAATTGTTAATTTATCCCCACCGATTTCAAAATCCCTTAATTTAATTCTCTTAATATTTTCCATATAAAAATTATATGTAAAACATACTAAAATAGCAACAAAACCAATCCACTTTTTAAAGTATTACAAAAAAGAGTTAATATGCTAAAATTTCAATAATAAAAAAGGGATTTTATATGACAAATTACGGAAACATATTAAATAATTTTGAAAATGTATATGAAAACAATTATCAAACATTTCACAAAAACGATATTTGGAGAATTATAGCTCTAATAGCCTTAATTATTATAGAAGGCTGTATTGGATATTTTGCATATAAATTCTTTTCAGGAATAACAGAATTTAGGTCTGCACATTTCAAAATATTATGTTTCATCATAGTTTCCGCATTTGGCATTTGGACTTTTGTTCAAAAATGGATAGAATTCTCAATAAAAGACCGTGTTATGGATTCATTTTTGGCAAATTTTGGCAACTTGAACTGGACTACAGACGATCTAGTTGATTCAGATTTCATAAAAAATACAAAAATTTTTCCAAATTTTAGCAAATGTAGTTTCGAAACAATAGACAACATTGGTGGAGTTTATAACGACACAAACTTAATCATATCAAAACTAGCAATTACCGGAGGATTTGGATGGTGTCCTCAAAAAATATTTCATGGACTTGCTGTTGCTCTCGAGCTCAAGAAAAACATAGACTGCGAAATAATTATCATTGAAAAAGATTTTATAATATTCCCTAACCTTGAAGAAGTGACATTAGAAGATCCAGAATGGGTTTCTTCATTTAAAGTTTATTCTAACAACCAAATTGAATCAAGATATTTTTTAACAACCGGTTTGATGGAAAAAATTAAAAATATCAAAAAATCTTACGACGCAAAAAGAATCGGGTTATCCGTAAAAGACAACATCTTGACCATCGCTATTGATACTGACGAAAAGATATTCGAAACTTGCTCTCTAATTAGACCAATTGCCGATAAACATGCTTGGAAAAGAATGTATTTCCAAATTTTATCTGTCTTACAGCTTAGCGATTTATTTAACAAAACAATGCTATAGCAAAAATTTTTATTTTGAAATTTTTAACCTTGTACAAAAGGTTAAAAAACATGGAAATTTCAAATAACTATAACTTGAATTTTTGCGCAAAATTTGGCCCGAATCTAAAATCTGCACTATTAAAAAATGATTTTAGAGGGAGTAAACAAAAACTTACTAAATTTGAAGATACTTTCAACAAAAACTTTGAAGAATGGTTAGAAAAAAAACTCTATTCTTGAGCTTCGCAAAAATGGTAAATTTGAACTATCTAACCCTACATTTCCTAAATACAAAGTTATATTCAATATAGCTTCAAAAGCAAAAAGCTTATCTGAAAAACTTTTAAAGACCCACTATTTGAATTTTAACTACAACGAATGTAAACTATTTAAACAAATAATTTCAAAAGAAATTAAAAAAGGTAAAACTCTTGAAGAATTGAAAGCTATCGCAGAAACAAAACTAGTAGCTGGTCATCGCAGAGAATATTTTTTTGATTTCATAAATCTTGCAAAACGTATAAAAGCAGAAAATCCTGATTCAAAACTGACAGACCAAGAATTTTCAAAAATGAACGATATTGTACTCCGAGAATTATTAGAAGATGAAAGCAACAGCATCATCTCTAAATTACGTTAAATAAAAATATAATAAATTATTCTACAATCACTCTAGCCGGGAAATTTGATTTTAACAAGTTATTAGCAGCAGCTTGAGCTGATTCTTTAGATGAATAAGAACCAACTTGTAAAGTATAATATCCACCGATATTTTTAACCAATGGAGTAACACCAACACCGGCATCTTGAATAATTGACTTAGCAACTTCTGCTTGTTTTTCAGAAGCATAGTTTCCAACTACAACCCTTGCAATTACAGATTTAACAGGTGTAGGAGCAACTGGAGCTTTAGTATCCTGAACTAAAGTTTTCTTTTCTACATCCTTCGCTTGCGGAGCAGAATTAACAGAATCACTCGCAACAGCCAAATCATTAGTAGTTAAAGAATTAGAAATATTCTTTTGAGCTTCAATCTCACCCACAGTTTTCTTCCTTTGAGTTGGAAGAACAACTTTTTCATCTAATTCCGGAGAGAACATATCTTCATCGCCAACCTGAATACCCTCATCTTCCATCTTCAAATGACGTAAACGCTCATCTATAGCAGCTGCACGAGAATCTTCTTCCATAGCGGCAATCTCATTATCAACAGTAATTGCAACATCAACATTTGGGGACAACACTTTCGCAAACCCCAAAAGCATAAATAATCCAACAAAAAACACAGACACAAAAATTACCAAATCTTTATTTGGACCTTTTTTTACTTTTCTTTTATATTCTTCATATGTAAAATGAGAAACTGTCTCTACATTATCTGCATTTTTTAACATTAAACACCTCTTACCTTTGTACTTGCAAGAACTATATCCTCTATTTCTTCACTATAACGTGTCATAACCTCGATTGCAAAATCTTTAACATTATCAATACCTAAATCATCTTTCAATGAAGATACTAAAATCGGTGCACCTTCAGATAATATATTAACACCAGTATGAATTAGAACAGACGTCATAGACTTTGTTGCAATAGATACAGACAATTTTTTATCATTAACAAACAAATCATCACCATTTCTGGAAATAGTAAAACCTCGTCTTTCTAATGCCTCTTTTATACAACACATTAACAAGCGTTGCCTAAAAACACCTTCAACTAAACCTATGTTAAATTGTTCAGATATAAAACTGAGCATATATTTACTATAAATTGGTTCATTATTAATAACATCTTCAATATCGACCATCTCAGTCAACTTAACTTCACATTCTCCACAAAAAGCAACAATAGAATCACCCTGAATTTTAAAATTCTTATAAATCCAATGAGGTGCTAATTGAGAACCGATATATTTAATCTCATCTTCTATATATAATGTTTTCATTAATATCCTCTAACCAAAAAGAATTTTTGTGTACTTTTCGTCATTATTAGCTTCTAATGCTTTTTTCAATCTAATACATGACTCACACTCTCCACAATGTTTTTCACCTTTATCATAACAACTTCTTGTTAATTCTAACGGAACACCATTATTTAAAGCTAACATGACTATATCATTTTTATCAGAATATATCAAGGGTGCAACCACTTTAGGTGATATTTGAGTCGAATATTTGAACTCGTTATTTACCGAATCAATAAATTCAAGAGTATTGTCGGAAAATGTTTGAGCTTCTTCTCTATTTGCACCAATTAAGATATAACTGTAGCCAAATGAATCCGCATAGCAACCTGCAATATTTAAGAATAACCCATTTCTATTTGGAACCCAAACAGACTTCATCGACTGAACCCCATCTTCTAAAGCTCCACCGGTAGGAACTACATCTTCTGAGACAAGTGAAGTTTGAGTAATATCCTTTAACCAATCAAGTTTTATAACTTCATGTCCGATTCCATAATACTCACATATTTTTTGCGAGGTTTTTATCTCTTGTTTTGCAGATTTCTGACCGTAATCAAACGTCAAAGCTAATGTTACATTTAACTCTTCTTTTTTTAATCCTAAACTAACTAAAGAATCTAAACCACCCGACAACAGGATAATCGACTTAGTCATCTTCATAATCCTCATCATCATTTTCATATTCTTCAATAATAGTAACCGCCTCGACCTTCAATAAATCCGGATAGTCAGGAGAATTGATTACTTCATCTAAAATACTTCTATCAGAAAGATTGTATAACGCAATCATTGCGTTCTTTTTAACTTCGACATCAGAATCATTAACTAAACATTCTCTTATAGTTTCAAAAGCTTTAGGATGTTCACTATCCATCAAAGCCTCAATTGCATTAATTCTAACTTGAGAAGATTCATCCATCAAGGAATTCTTTAAAGCTTTAAAAACTCTTTCGTTATCATTGAATCCCATTTTTGATAAAGCTTCAATTGCTCGCTCTTTTAAAAAAGAAAACTTATCCATTATCCCTTTTTTAGTTTCCAAAATACTAACTAACGGATCAATTGCACGAGCATCACCTAACAACCCTAAAGCTGATACAGCTGATTCTCTAAGATACACAGATTTCTCATCTTCATCTGTAACAACATCAATTAAGGGCGCAACAGCAAATCTATCACCAATACGACCTAATGCATCTGCACATGCCAATCTAACTCTATAGTTCTCATCCTTATTATTTAAACAATACAATAATGAAGAAACAACATCAGTATTTTTTTGATTTGCAATAGCTTTTGCACACATCACACGAACATTATTATATTTTTCTTTAACATCCGCCTCTGCACCAGATGCTTTTTTCAACAATAAAATATCCACTAAATACTCTAAACTGGAAGAATCTCTATACATATCAACACAACGTATCAAATGCATGATAACATCTGGATCAGAAGCATGCATAAGCATGTAGTTATATATATTAACAAGAGTTTTACCACTATATAAACCTTTTAATTTATCTATATTGGTAGTAATAACACTTCCTTCTGCACCACTAAACAGACCGCACTCCTGCGCTATTAATTCTAAATTAACATCTGTTTCACTACTCAATGTCAACGCTCTCCCCTTTAAGCCAATAATATTACAAAAATATCACAATTTCAACAATATTAAGCTTTTATTCAATAACTGTAAGATTTACATTTAATTGTAACATTTTTGTAATTATATGACAAAAAAATTTTTTGTTTGTTTTAAGATGAATGTGTAGCAGTTAATTATCTTAAGTGGTGCGAAATGAATATAGACTCAATTAAAAATTATCCCACTGGCTCAACAGTCCGACTTAAGCCGAAGAATACGAGTGCGCTTGAGTATAGGCAGGGGAGTGCAGATTTATGTGAGAACAAGAGTGTGAATAGAGGATATTATAGCGGCAGCTTTACGGGTATAAATATGAACCGAGCTGCCGCTAATACTTATGAAAAACTAGGTAACACTTTTGTTGACAAAATTTTCCGTTCGAAATCTTTCAAATGGGCAAATTCAATGTTTGAAGAAAACTCAGTAATCGGTCAAGCGCTAGTTGCTCTAATTGTAGCTGGTGGCCTTAGACCGGCAACAAACCTTGCAATGGCAGGAGACAAAGATAGAGAAGATAGTATTTATGCAGCTTCTCACGCTATATCTTCTGCAGTTATTGGTTTTATGGTTTCTTCAGTTGTTATGGCTCCATTTGGCGCAGCTTTCAGAAAAATCAAAGACAATCCGGAAAAATATTTAACAGGACTTGAAGAAGTTCTTAACGTAGAAAAAATTGGACCTCGTAAATTAGAAAAATCTATGTCATACAAAAAACTAAGTAAAATCGCTCAATTTATTCCTGATACCTTAGTTCTTGGCATTCCAAAAGCAATGTTAACAATTGCTTTAATTCCACCAATTTTAAAATACGTTTTCCATATGGAAAAGAAACCTAAAAAACCTGTAGAAAACACTGCAGAAAAACCAATTGAACAAAATATGAATTACGCTAAGGCTCAAATCAACAGCCCAGCATTTAGCGAAGTTAAAGGAGGTATTAAATAATGCAAGTTACAAAACCTCAAAATTATAATATTTATCAAAACAAAGCATATACCTCTAACTTCAGACAGATTGCTTCTGCAAAAGCTTCTTACAAACCACAATTTACTGGTGTTGCAAGTGAAATCGCAAATGCTACAGCTAAAAATTCTCAAGGTTTGTATGACAAGCTTACAGAATGGATTGCTAAGAACTATTATGCAAGATTTTACAAAAGTAAAGCTGCAAAGTTTATTGTAGATCATACAAATAGCCCAAAATGGAATAATATGACTACTCACATGTCAGCATTAGGGTCAACTTTGATTTCAGGTATGTATATTGTAAGAACATTACAAAATGACAAACTTGATGAAGAAAAACGTAAAACTCTTGCAATTAATGACCTTTTAACTTGGGGACTATCTACACTTGGTGCATACTTCCTAGACTCTAAACTTGGTAATATATGCGATAAAGCTACAACAAGATTTGCAGCTAACTACCTATTAGATAACCCAGAAGCAAGAAGAACAGATTTATTTGGCAACTGGGATCCAAAAAATCTAAAACAAATGATGTCAGAATGGTATAAACACATTAAACCTGATTCTGCTGAAGGTAAGCAATTAGTTCAAGATTTAGGTGAAAAAGCTTATAAAAACATTAGAGAATTCAACCTTGATGTCTTGAAAAACAAAAAACTTACAACACAAATCGACGGTATTGGTGTATTAAAATCCTTATTTGTATTCGGTATGGTATACAGATACATCGTTCCAGTACTTGTAATGAAACCAGCAAACTTCATCGGTAGAAAAATCCATGAAAGAAATGCTGAAAAGGCTCAAGCAGAACAACAAACTAAAAAAGCTTAATTTTCTATTCTGCATATATTATAATAACAACAAAAAAGCTGTAAGATTAAATCTTACAGCTTTTTAAACATATGAAAAACTATCTAATTTTTTCAGGCTTACAAAAATATGGGTTATTCTGATATTTAGCCCAAGTAATATAAGGTAAATCACCTTTAATAGTAATAGTTCCTGATTTTATATACTTCGCCTGTTTACCCTGTTTTGCCTCTGGATCTTCTACAAAAATATCTAGTTCATGCTTTATCAATTCTTTCGAACGAGACTTCATAGCCAGATACAACTCATCAACTTGAACATTTGAAAACGCACAAGAAACTTTGTATGCACCATTTTTAGAAGAAATAATTTCTTCATATCGACAAAAACCATTTCTCCAACCTTGAATTGATCGCTCTGAAGTAAAATTTTCTCCTTCATATTCAGAATTAACAGTTTCTTGATATTTATCACAATCTTTAAAATTTTTCTTAAATGCAGATGAGAATTTTGAATAATTATCTGCCGCATTAACAGCTGCAGTAACAAAAATAACTAACATAGTAACAAATACTGCTAATAATGTAAATTTTTTCATCTCTCCTCCTTAGTAATCCCTCATAATTGCATTATAACAAAAATTATATTTTAAGCAATAAATTTAACATAACCAAATTTCTAATAAAATTTAAAACGAAATAAAAATCTCATCAATTTGTATGATTACAAAATTATTATAAATGATAACATAACAATATACTCCTTAGAGACTAAGATACACATATCCCTAATCAACAGCTATGCACCTCAGTACATAGCTTTTTTTTATACTAAAAATATATTTTTATTGTATAATTCACATATGAATATCAATCAAGAATTTGAAACAATAGCAGCGATATCAACACCTCTAGGAACTGGCGGTGTTGGAGTTATACGTATATCTGGAGATAAAAGTTTTGAAATAGCATTGAAAATTTGCGACAGAAAAACGTTACCTGCTGGGAAAATTTGCCACGGATGGATTGTAGATAATGATATCAAAATTGATGAGGTAGTAATTTTACCATTCAAAAACCCTAATAGCTATACAGGGGAAGATGTCATCGAAATACAATGTCACGGTGGTGTTAATGTTGTTAGAAATATTCTTGATATTGTTTTAAAAAATGGAGCACGAATGGCAGAACGTGGCGAATTTACTAAACGCGCGTTTTTGAATAAAAAATTAGACTTATCACAAGCTGAAGCTGTTGATGATTTAATTCATGCAAAAACTTCGAATTTTGCAATCCAATCTGCAAAAAACCTATCCGGTGTACTTGCAACAAAGATTAATGAAATCAAAAGTGAGATATTCGAAACAACATCTAGAATTGTTGCCGGTATTGATTTTCCTGAAGACGTGGCTGAACCTGAGTATTCATACTTAATTGATAGATTTACAAAATCTATTAATGAAATTGATAAAATTTTATCTTGCGCAAAATCATCTGACATATTACGTCAAGGAGTAAAAGTCGCAATTGTCGGCAGACCAAATGTTGGGAAATCTTCTCTTTTTAATGCTCTTCTAAACCTTGATAGAGCTATAGTAACTGATATTGCGGGAACAACCCGAGATATTATCAAAGAAAATCTAGATTTAGGAGTAGCTGTAACTTTGATTGATACAGCCGGAATAAGAGAAAATGAAAACATCGATAAAGTAGAAGAAATAGGTATTGAATACTCAAAACAATCAGCTCAAGAAGCAGATTTGAATATATTTCTTTACGATGCAAATTCAGGAATTACAGACGAAGATAGAGAAATTTACAATCTTGTAAAAGACAGAACACATATCGTGGTTGCCAATAAAATAGACTTACTAACAACTAAATTTGAAGAAGAAATTCAAAATACCGCAAAATTATCCGTATACACTAAGGATGGTTTAGATGACTTAAAAAATAAAATGAAAGATATTGTTTGCCAATTCTCATTGGAAGAAACTGAATTTATAACAAATAAACGTCAGCAGACATGCCTGTTACGTTGCAGAGAATCCTTGGATAGAGCTCTACAAGCAGCCCAATGTGAAGAATTACAAGACATGATTTATATTGATTTAAAATCTGCGCTCTTATCTCTAGATGAAATCACTGGGGAAGTAATTACAGACGAGATATTAAACAATATTTTCGATCATTTTTGCATTGGGAAATAAAAACTAAACTTATTTGCTATTAAAATTTTTGTATTTATAACTCAAAATACTATAAGCTGAAACATCAGCTGATGAATCATCGCTATAAAAAATAGAAGTACCTGTAGCTTTTTTATGATTTTCTTCATCAATCATCTCTTGTTTATTAGCAGAGTATGTAAACGCAGAAATCTCAGCACTTGTTACACGACCATCTTTGTTAGTATCAATATCTTCAAAATGATCCAAAATTTTATTTATCATTTCACCAGAATAAGCTCCAGACATTGCAAGTTGAGTCAATTCAGAACGAGATGCACCTGATGTCGAAATCATATTTGTAAGTTTTGACATCTCATCTGCACCAATAATTCCATCTCCGTCTTTATCAATTTGTGAAAAGTTATTCTGTAAATATGACGCAAACGGCTGATTTAGCGTTAGATAATTAGTATTATCATTACGAGCTGCCGTAATATTATCATAAGTTACACCTTCTTCTGGGTATAAGGATGCTAAATAAGAATACGTATTTGATAAATTATTCGAAATATTTGAAATAATTGATGAACCTGATGCCATAACATAAATCCTTTTTATATTTTCTACCTATATTTATAATAATGATGTTTTCAAAAATGTCAACCAAATTATATCTATGATAAAATGAATAAAAAAGGGGATGTATGATAAATAACAAAGATGAAATTATAAACATTGTAACAAATGGCGGAGTGATAGCGTTTGTTACAGATACAGTTTGGGGCTTAGGATGCTTACCTACAAATGAACAAGCTGTAAAAAAAATATACGAAATAAAAAAAAGAGAAGCTCAAAAACCTCTAATTCTTATGTCTAACGAAGTTTATAATCTATTTGATTATGTAAAACCTATACCAAAAATCGGGCAACAACTTATAAAAAAATATTTTCCCGGAGCTTTAACCTTAGTTACTGAAAAAAGTGATAAAACACCTAGCTACATAACATCTGGAATGCAAACTGTCGGAATAAGAGTTCCTGATAACAAAGTTTTCCAGCAAATATGTGAAATTATTCCAGAACACGTACTTGCAACAACTAGCGCAAACTTATCACATCAACCTGCAGCAAAAACATATGAACAAACACTTGAAAACATGTCAGGACTAGCTGATTTAATTATCAAAGATTATGGATACGAAGCAAAAGGCATCGAATCAACTGTAATAGGGGTTATGAATGAAGAGTTGAGAATATTTAGACAAGGTGCAGTTAACATTGAGTTATAAATATTTGAAATTTATTTAAGTTTCTACTAAAATTGGTATAAACGAGGACAGGGTTATGGAATTTATATTATATATACTTTATTTATACGTAATTATTTACACAATTTATTTCTTTATACTTTCAATCAGAAACTTAAAAGATAAACCATTTTACATTGAACGCAAATACTCAAAATACGATGGGGAAAAAAGAAATTTTGCAATTGTGATATATAACCACAACCACAAGGACTGTCTTGAAGAACTTGTTGAACAAATAAAAATGCAAGATTATCCATTAGCTAACTTTAGAGTTTATGCAATTTTGGATGACTGTAATGATGGTTCAGAAAAAATATTTGAGCACGATAACTTTGTTCACGTTATGAATATCCAAGATGTTGGTACTTTAGGCAAAGATAAAGCAATATCTTTGTTACTAGAAGAATTAAAAAAAGATAAAAGTATAGATGCTTACATCTTTATTGATGGAATTCGTAAAATCGATTCAGATTTTTTAACTCTTGCAAATACAGCATTAACAAATGCAGATGCAGTTACAGGGGAACTTGAAATTAATAATGAAAACCTTGACATTATTGACAAAATAAAAGCAGCGTACAAAAAATATCAAGCAACATTCTTTAAACAAGCACGTTCTCTATTAGGTTTAGCAACACTAATTGACTCTGGATTATTTATAATTAAAAGATCTGTTGTTGAAAAATTAGATGGTATAAATTTTAAAGACATTAACAGTGAACTTGAATTCAGCTTATTGTTGGCGCAAGCCGGACATAAATGTGTATATAATCCTAATATTCAATCTTATATTTTGGGGCAAGATTGCCTATTTAAAAGGCCTAGACTTACTAAGAAGTTTAACCTATTTAAGTCAAATTTTAAAAACTTAAAAACAGTTAATTTTACATTTATAGAATATTTATGCTCATTCTTGAACCCTAATTTCTGGACATTGTGCGCCATATATGCACTATTGATATTTTATTCATATAATTACCCATTTATAGTGACATGTAATGTTGTGCTATTCTCAGCAATTTTATTATTGGCAACATTTGGAATAAGTTTAATTAACTCAAAACTTGATACAAAAGAAACACTACAACTATTTGTATACCCAATATACTCAATATGCCATATAATAAAAAACTTCCCTCCGGTTAGATTTTTATTAAAAAAGATTGGTGCTGGTTCAGAAAAAGAAACGGATAAATTAGTAATTGACGTTCTCGTTCAAACTAAAAACGGAGATCGAGGATGCAAACTAGAATTTATTTCCACAGAAAACGGTCTTTCAAAAATAAGATTCATCTACAAAAATAAAAAATATACAACATCAACACACCTTAGAATGATTGATGCTCTACAACAATTAAAATCTAAAATGGAAGACTATGGTCTAACATTAAAAATTTGTAGTTGCTGCAAAAATTTCACATCTTGTGTTGACGGTTCAACAAATATGCTTAAAGGACAATGTCACAATGAGTTTCCAAGCCCATTATTAAATGAACCAAGACCAACACTAATTTGGAACTCTTGTTCTAGCTTTGAACCAACTCAAACTAATAGTATTATTGAAGAAATGGTTCAAGAAGTAGAAAATCAGCAAGACTAAATTTGAACACTTCAAATCTCGGGAGTATACTTGTAGTATGAATAATTTACTTAGATTGATAATCGCATTTTCGATATTATTTTCAAATATTGCTGCTGTTTCAGCATTAGAGCCATTAAAAGGTTCTGTAACTGAAACGACAGAGTATCAAAAAACTCCTAGTGAACTTTTTACAGGCAAAATAGAAACTCTGGAAAGAAAAGATGTTATCAATATGACAGTATCCCAGATTCTGGATTCATCAATATCAATAGAAGGTGACGAATTTTTCGCAGAAGTTACTGACGATGTTTATGGGGATAAAGGAATTATCATACCAAAAGGTACTCTCGCTCACGGTCGACTATCTAATACTTCAGCACCAGGAAGATTTGGAAAAGAAGCAACAATGGATCTATCATTTGACTATTTAGTGACCCCAGATGGCAGAGAAATTCCTATTGAAGGTAAGATGACAACAAAATTACATCCTGTAAGCCAAGGTGCTAAAATTATCGCACAAGATATCGGATATACAGTTGCTGGCGGAGCTGTTGGTGGATTAGTTGCATTAAACTGGTTAGGTTTAGGCAGTGCGATAGCATCACAAGGTTACACAATTGCTGCAGGAGCTGCCGCTGGAGGTGTTACAGGATTAGGAGTTGCTCTTATTCGAAAAGGTAATCACGTTATGATAGCTCCAGGAGATGAAATCAAAGTAAAAATCAGCAGTAGTATTGATTTACCTGTATATAAAAACGAAGCTCTTAAACAAGAAGAAATTTTATACGATGGTCTGACTATAAGTATTAATGATGTTAAACATGAAAAAGATCCCTTTGGGGAAGTGAATACAATTACACTTACATTACTCATTTCTAATATGTCAGATAAAACTTTATCCGGTTTTGAAATGGCATTAGTAAATGATTACAATGCAAAATTTAGCCCTTCAATCTTTGGGGAAACAAAACTAATGTTTAGACAAATTAAACCAGGGGATAAACTAGTCGGAAATGTATCGTTTGCGGTTGACAATATTAACAGAAAATTTTGGTTAACATTTTATGATCGAAAAACAAACCAAGTTATCACCAAAATTTCTGTAGATAACGCTTACATGGGCCTATCTAAAAGAGCTAAAAAGAAAAATGAAAAGGCAAGATCTAAAAAATCAACTTACAAAAAAGAAGAAGATTTTATGAATATGGATTTTTAGGAATAAAAACACCACTGTTTGTAAAGATTTTTTATAAATACACTTGTCAAAATGATATTTTATATTACAATTATAGTAATAACAGTCGAACAACGGAGGAATATATGGTTTGCGGATCATTAGAAATAGAAATTTTAAACACATTTTGGAACTTAACTTCAACTAACGAAGATATTGATATATCTATTCAAGATGTTGTTGATAACCTTTCAGAACACGGTATTGAAAGAGCTTATACAACAATTAAAACAGTAATGGATAGACTTGTTACAAAAAGTATTCTTGTAAGATATAAAGTTGGTAAAAAATTCTTTTACAAAGCAACTATGGATAAGCGCGAAATGGCTTTAGATATGTTAAACGAATTTACAAACAACTTCTTTAACGGTGATCATGCGCAAATGATGCGCTTTGTTGAGAAAGAAATTTCTGAAATTTTAGTAAAATAATATGCCAGAAAATCTTACAGATAGAAAAACTGTCGCAAACTTATTACGCAATGTACGATTAGGTAACTGTAGTGTGCGTGATGCTATGCTTTTATACCCTAAAGACACTAAAGATGAAAGTCTCATTGCAGCATATCACGCACTAATTCATTATGAAGCCGACGAGGATTTGAGACGCCGAGATTTATTATACAAAGAAGAGCAAGATGACTATATTGAGTTTCTATCGTACATTCTTGAAAAAGGCGAAAATCTACCACAAAACATCATAGATAATTACAAACAATACTATGACAGCGCCCCTATTCTTCATAATAATGATATTCAAGGCTTTTTCAAAAGCTTCTGGAAGAATTTAAATATTTGATTAAAAGGAGAGATCAATGAAAAAAATACTTATAAGTTTAGCTATATTACTAGTAACAATAACAGGACAACCTATTCAAGCACAAGAACAAACTATTGAAGTTCTTCCAACAATGACAACTGAAAGTTCTGCTCAAAATAGAATTTGGGTTGGCACATTTCAAATCGTATGGAACGAATTAACAGATAATATAGTAAAAAGAACAATTAAATTTGCAGATTTTAATTCAAAAATGGCAAATAATTTAAACAAAAGAGAATTCAAAAAAACATATATCAGCGATAACTCTTATTACACAAAACACGGTTCAATTTCACCAAAATTAAGAGAGGAAATCGAAAATGGTATTAAAGAGAAATTCAATGAAACAAGCGACATTCTTCATCTTATAGATTGGACACCTAGCCCGAGCAAGATATTAGTGTATGCTATGCTTAAAAAAGATTTCAAATTTCTAGAAGCATTTGATAAATTAACCCCTCAAACATTTGGTAATAATAAAAAAACTGCTGTTAATTATTTTGGAATTGATGAAAACAGTGACCCTAAACTATATAAAAATGTAGAAATAATGTTCTACAACTCTAACAACGATTTTGCAGTAAAATTATTTACTAAAGAAAATGATATCGTAATGTTATACCGTACAAACGAAGATAAAACATTTGATAAATATTACGCAGATATGAGAAGAAAATCTCAATTCAATTTTAAAACTCGAGAATTTAAACAGGATGACAAATTAAGAATCCCTGATATTAATTTATATCAACAAACCAGTTTTCCCGAATTAGAAAACCATCCAATCAAAGGTTCTGATTTTGTTATCGGCGATACTATCGAAACAATAGATTTCAAAATGAACAATGAAGGTGTAGAATTAAAAAGTGAAGCCGCAATAATTGCAAAATGCTCTCTTGTACCACCATCACGAGGTAGAAATCTAATGTTCACAGATAATTTTATTCTATTCCTAATTGAAAAGGGACAAACAAAACCATATTATGCAATGAAAGTCAGTGATGTCGAAACAATAAATAAAACTGGCAAAAAATAGAGGTGAATATATGAAAAAGATAGTTTTAGCATTACTTACTATATTCTTATGTTGTCCATTTGCAATAGCTGGAAATACTTTTCCTCTGCCTGGGGGCTCAATTGCAAATACAAAATTACAATCTGACACACTGAGTACATCTTATGCAGCAGCGGCCACGAAAGTTACAAATTGTTCAAAATTCTCAGTTGTAAACACAAAAGTATTAAAACAACCAACAAATGGAAGTTGGGATGAAGAATGGACAGTAAATGCTTGTGGTAAAAAAGTGTATGTACCTATCACATTTATACTAACTCCAACTGGTGCAACTTATATGATTTCACCTAGAAAAATCCACTTCTAACAAATATGTGATATAATAAACATATGGCTAAAGTAAAATCAAAATGGATATGTCAACAATGTGGTTATGAATCCGCTGGATACTTAGGTAAATGTCCTGAATGTGGTTCATGGAGTAGCTTTGTAGAAGAAATACAAAGCAACCTTAAACCTCAAAACATTTCTCCTCAAGGAATCTCAAATGATACCAAGCCTTCATTAATCAATGATATTCATATCGGAGAAGAAGTTAGAGTAAGTACAAATATCTCAGAATTTGACAGAATTCTTGGGGGCGGACTTGTTCAAGGTTCGTTAGTGCTAATTGCAGGAGATCCTGGAATTGGAAAATCTACAATTCTTTTACAAACAAGTGGTGAATTATGTAACAATGGTCAAAAAATTCTTTATGTTTCTGCAGAAGAATCAGCAAGCCAATTAAAATTAAGAGCAAACCGACTAGGAATAAATTCGGATAAACTTTATATTTACCCACAAACGAATTTAGAAAGTATACGCCAACAAATAACAGAACTTCAACCTGACACGATTGTAATTGATAGTATTCAAGCAATATATTCTCAAACAATTTCAAGCTCAGCAGGAAGTGTATCTCAAATTAGAGAGTGTTGTAATATTTTAATGCAAATTGCAAAAACTCAAAATATAACAATTATAGTAATTGGACACGTCACAAAAGATGGAAATATTGCAGGACCTAAAATATTAGAACACATGGTTGATACCGTAATTTCATTTGAAGGAGACAAATATAAATCCTACAGAATGCTTCGCTCTATGAAAAACAGATTTGGAAACACTTCCGAAGTTGGAATATTTGAAATGCAAACAAAAGGTCTTGTCGAAGTAAAAAATCCAAACGAACTATTTTTAAACGAACGCTCTCAGGATGCAATTCCAGGAAGCGCAATAATAGTAACAAACGAAGGAACTCGTCCACTATTAGTTGAAATCCAAGCTCTTGTTGGTACAACTCCATATCCAACTCCACGCAGAGTGACAAACGGAATTGATAACAGTAGACTTTTACAAATATTAGCCGTTCTAGAAAAAAGAGTAGGATTAAATTTATCTAAACAAGATGTATATATAAATGTAATGGGCGGAATAGAAATTGACGAGCCGAGTGCAGATTTAGGTATTGCATTAGCTATTGCAACCTGCGCAAGAGATGTCGTTGTCGATTCTCAAACCGTCATAATCGGGGAAATCGGATTATCCGGTGAAATCCACCCTGTAAGCAACATCGAAAAACGCATTAATGAAGCAGTTACATCCGGATTTAAAAAAGCTATTATACCATATGCTAATCGCAACATTCAAAACGAAAAAATAGAAGTTGTACCGGTTAAACGACTTATTGATGCGATTTCAGCTTGTATCTCACCAGCATAAAGAGGGAAAAATGAAACCAGAAGAAATTCTAGGTAAGATATTAATAGATAAAAAACTAACAATAGCAACTGCAGAATCTTGCACCGGAGGACTTGTTAGTTCAAAACTAACAGATATATCCGGAAGTTCTGAATATATAAAATTAAACTTAGTAACTTATGCAAACGAAGCAAAACACAAGATGCTCGGAGTAAATTGGGATATTCTAAATACCTATGGAGCAGTAAGTGAGCAATGCGCCCAAGCTATGGCTGACGGATTGCAAGCTACAACAAATTGCGATATTGCATTATGCACAACAGGAATTGCTGGGCCAACAGGTGGAACTAAAGAAAAACCTGTTGGACTTATTTATATTGCCGTGAAATATAATAATATAACTACAATCAAAGAAATTCGACTTTCTCCAGATATTCCAAGAGTTCAAATGAAAGAAGAATTTGCAAATCAAGCTTTAAAACTTGCAATAGCAATACTAAATGATAATCGAATTTGTTAAATATAATAACTCTACAAATACACCGTAACTAAGTCTAAATTATTACCCTGCAACAAATTGAGCCAATAACTCAGGGAATTTTGTAATCAAGGCATCTGCAAATTTTTCAGTATCAATTTGCGTAACAACTACAGATAACAAATCTTGAGGCAACTCATTTATGATTTTTTGTAAATGCTCAGGCTTAATTACACCCATAGCTTTTACCATTTCATCTTTATCTCGTTCCCTCGAAATCATATGCGTATAGGCATCACTATCGAATTTTTCATATAATTTATTTTCTTGTTTGGTCAAAATTAATGTCAACTCTTTTTTCTGAGTTGGTTGGAAGTTCATTATTGCATTCTTATAATCTCTATCTCCAAACTGGCTAATTTGCAAAATTAACTCACTTGAACTTCCTTTAGCTTCATCACCGGTTACACTTTCAACAACTTGCTGTAAATATAATTCTGGAATAAATTTCAAACCATTTAACAATAAACCTTTATCCATATCTGTTCCGGTTAAAAGTTTATCTAACTGTTTCTCTGGCATATATTCAATAACTTGAGTATCTGAAAACAATTCAAATACAGTCTTCACAAGCTCTTCTTTTGGAATTTCTTTTAATAAATCTAACAAGCTATCTTGGGTAAAGAAATTAAGCCCATAGACCAAATCATCTTGCTCAAGCATTGGAACAAGTTTTTCCAACTGTTTTGGAGTCATCTCATTCATAATAGTAAGC
>JAZLBN010000058.1:0-18879 GCA_045613725.1 Candidatus Gastranaerophilaceae bacterium | reverse complement strand
ATAAACTTAATCTGTTCGAGGCGTGTCGAAATGTTTTGTTGGATACGATAAACAATTTACCTTCTTCTCCACACAAAATGTTAAAGTTCGTACATTACCAAAATTTAGTGTACCATACCGTTCTCGGAAAGAATGCAAAAGAAATTAGAAAAGAAAAAAATTTAAAGAAAAATGCAAGTATTATTAATTGTATTAACGATATTGACATCCTTAAATGCTGTGGAATCATGGCATCTATATCAGCTAAATTAAAAGAAGGGAAAAATTATAACGAAATTAAAGGAGAATTGCAAAATGTCAAAATGTCTTGAATTTAAAAAACAATTAGATAATAAAACAGTTGGTGAAAAAATGTTAGAAAAAGCAAGAAGTGTATTATCAGATTATTTTTTTTCTGTTTTAGACGAAATCGTTGTAAATCAAAAAAAACACAATGATTATGGTATAGATAGTCCATTTGAAGCTTTTTGCTTGTTGCGTGAAGCGTTTAAAAAAGCATCTGTTATACTTTGCAATCAAAATCCAAATATGAATTATTTAAGACCTTTTAATACTTTAAAATGTGATGATTCAACATCAATAATAATTTTGGGTCCTAATCACATCGAATTTATTGAATATTGTATTTCTGTGTTTGTAGATAATTTTTTGCGTGGTGTATGTTCCGCTGAAGAATATAAGTCTTATCATATAGTCTTAAATTTTTGCCCTGAATTTGCAAAAGCAAAAGAAAAAGAAAATCAAATATCTCCACCAGGTGTAGTAGCAAAGTTTCTAGATGATTGGTTTAAAGAAGAAGAAAACGGTGAATGCCACGATTCAATAATTGATGATGATGATGAGAATCTACCCTTTTAATATTTTTTCAAAATGATCTATAGCTTTTTGCTCTTCTGTAGTTAAAGAGTTTGCACCATCAAGTGAAAATTCACGTTTTAATCTCATAATTTCCTGTTTGTACTCTTTTGAACAGTTTTTTAAATCTTTTACTTTTGTCGCTCTGATACCTACTACACGCTGAAATGCTGTTTTACTTAAATCAGAAAACAAGGCTAAAAACTTAAAATAATGCAAATTGTCTCGATTTAAATCTATATTGTATTTGACCATAAATGCACTATATATGAGTTCCTGATCATAGACAAAAGAAAAAAGATTTTCTGATGTGTTGCTTGTATGTCTTTTATCATTTCCACCACTTAAAAACCATCTTAAACCTTCCATAGCTCTATTAAATGGTGGTATACCGCGTCCGAATAAACATCTCAAAGCAACTAAAAGTCTCGTTCTTTCGTCGCCTATAGATCTGTCTGATAAACTCTCAGCTATTAGAATTCCAGACTTAAAAGAGAAATTAATTAAATATCCATCAAAGTCGGTAGGTAAATCATCAATTAAAATGTTCATGCACTTTTATTTTGTGCTTTCTTTATATATTTTTTACCAAATTCTTTTTCCAGTTTCTCGTATAGTGCTTCGCTTTTCTGTTTCTTGAAATCCGACAAAATTTTTGAAAGTTTCATTATAAAATATATTACCATATTTGAGTTTGGATGTTTAACACCAAATATTCTTTGGAGACTGCCTTCGCCAAAAGCAGCCTCTATTTTTTCGTAACAAAATGAGAAAAACTCATTTTCGTCTTGTTTAGCAGTCCCATTGCTGTATTCAATGAATCTATTCATTAAATCATGCAACGAACTCTCTATATCCCTGTCAGCTAAATCAATAGATATAACGTCACCTTTTTTGTTAATGGTTATATCTAGATTCTCATGCTCAGGTATTATCTCGTTCAAGCACATTCTCAAACCCTCGAAAAAATTTATTTAAACTGTAATTTACCTTGCTTTTAGGAATTTCTAATTTCTTTGCAATACAAGTGATATGATTCCCACGAATACAAAACTCATTCAGAGATTGCTTAAGAACTCCTTCCTGCATTCTCTCGATTGTACTCAACAATCGCTTACGGACGCGGTATAGATTGTGTATCTTCTTTTCTAAATCATTAAGTTCAGATTTAATATTTACGCTGCTTTTTGTTTCTTCACAGGGAGCGCCCCCCCCCTACTCGTTTACCTGCATCTTTACTACTATCCATTATCGAATCTCTTAAATATTCCAGATTCATTATCTTAGAGTCTATATTGTCCAATTTGTATTTTGTGATTTTCGTACAACTTTCACCACTCTCTTTTTCATCTTCTGTATATTCTAACATATTTGATTTTGTAATTGCAATATTTTTTTCTGTTTTATCGTTTTCCACAAAATCGATTTTAAGGGGCATTTTAGCGCCGTTTTCGCATTCAGAGTATAATTTTACCACTTCGTCATTAAAATCGCATTCCTGCGCATTTTTAAGTGGTTTCTGAGGATTTTGTATACAATCTCCAGATATATTATTCTCATATATACTTCTGAAATATTGATCACAATCATTTAAATATTGGTCAATGTCGTACGATCTCTCCCGCCCTTGATACTCAACATCAGACTTTCTTTTTCTTTTTGGCGCAACTTTTTCTTTTTCTTTTGTTTCTTTATGATAAGTGTGAACGATATTTTCTTGCTTTTTTTCGCTTTTTTCTATATAATGATATTTATACATTTTTCTAAGTTCTTCTATTTTGTTAGGGTCTATATCGTTGTCAGAATAATAACTATGATACTGATCTTCTCTTAAAGGGAAAAATGTATATGATGATGAACAGTCATCATACCTTTCAAATATCTTTTCGACTAACTCTGGAATATATCCATGAGAATAATTCTTGAGTTTAGAGATTAGACTCACTAAATAACTAGGATTTTGTGAAAAGATATTTTTAAATTTAAATTTCTTGTTACCGATATAGAATATTTTTGATAAGCGTGTAGCTATAAGCTCTTGAACGAATGTAGGAACGTTTAAGCTTCCAAAAATATTCTTTATATCTTTTCTATATATTAAATCTTCAGTATCTTGATACTTATATATAATATTATTATATATTCCTTTATTTATATTATCCGGCACTTTTTTCCTTTTGTTCCTTTTAAAGTTCCGCCATATTTTATCATTTGCTTTTTGCATTTTTCCAATTAGATTTAAATAGTCTTTATCAATTGTTAATATCCTTTTTAGATAGAACTCTGCTTTTTCATTCTCTTCTCCAAATTTTTGCTCAATTTTCTTTCTAAATAATCTACCTCTTTTTAATTCTCTCTTGATAATTCCACAATCTCTTAATTTCTGTATCGTTTTTCTAACGTTTCTTTCGCAAGTATCTAATCTTATACATAGTTCCTCATTACTAACAAAATACTTGTACCCATACTTATGGTATCGATATATCTCGGTTAATAATAATTGTTGTTTTGTATTTAAATTAATATTATTTTTTTCTTTTAGTATTCTTTTTAGCCCTACAATCTCAGGGGCGATACCGCTAATTGTGTGATCATATTTTAAAATTCTGGAATATTCTTTATCTTTTCGCAATATATTGGCAATATCATCAACTTCTTTATTGTATTGTTCGATTTTTTCTTTTTTCTTCTGGCTTTTTTCTTTTGCTATGAATGCTATTTTTTTATATCTATCTGCGAAATTAATTTTGCTATTCCCCATATTCTCAACATCAATATTGGGCTTAATTTCTTCTGTTTTTTTCTCTATTTTTTGATTCTCTTTTGTAGAATTAAACCCTTTTAATTCTTTGATTTTTTTAATATAAGCATATATCACTTTTGTTTCCACATTTTCAGGTAGTTTTAATTCTTTTTTTGACGCGAAGCAGAATATTAATTCCTCCATTACATCCGAAGGAATACTAAAATCCGCATTATCATATAAATTTTTTGACAACTCATTAAGCAGCTGGTTGGACAATTCCACCTTGCTCATATGGTTTTTAATTTCTTGGTCAATTATTTCTTTTTGCTTTTGTATTTCAGAGTTTACAAATCCTTGCTTTTTTGTGTTTATCATACAATCCTTTACAATTTTTATAATATTATTTAATATAAATATACAAAACTAATTTTTTTATATTGACAATTACTGACATTATCGTATAATCGCATTATTGTTTTTTGTTTTGGTTTATCATACAATTCTATATTAGACGTCAGTTTTTGTCAACTGGTGTCTTTTTTGCTTTTTGGTTTTATTCTTACCCAAAAACAATATAATATCGTTGCAATCATCATAGACCCCACGGCTAAAGCCGCAGGCTTGTAAAAAGCAAAGTTTTTTTTGTTTTTTTATTATTTTGATTTGGTAACTCAACTTAAAGAAAGTATAATGTTAATGCAATCATTTCTTTGGTTGCGACTCGTTTATTTTTTTCTTTATATAATAACCTTTCTAAATTCATAAATCCTCATAAAACACATACACTACACTCATCTACCGATGAGTGGCATTTTTTTGCTTTTTTTCTTATTTTGATTTGCCATTAAACACGATACGTATATAATATTCTTATGGCCGTTTTTATTTTTTTCGGCCGTACTCCTTAATCATAAGTTTCGCAATACAATATTTCTTTTGTTCTAATTTTTTTCGTTGCGTATCATTAAACACTCATCGCTAGATGAGTGTTTTGTTTTTTAATGTGCAATTACATATATTTTTTTTCTCACTAGAAAATAAAGAACTTAGAATATCAGTGCCACTGTCGTAAATAATAAAAAAGATTACGTTGTATATATCCTTTAATTTTTCATACGGCGTCAACTCTTTTTGTACGTATTTATTAAAAATTTTGCCAAACCCTTTTACATTTTGCATCAAAAACGCAAATCCATAATCACCATATATAATGTAATCTCTACTCTCCAAATGTTCACCCCAAGATTTTAAAATATCATCAAGATTGCTGCTATTCTTATTGCCAGTCTGATAATCATCCAAAAAATTTTCTACTTCTTTCCCAATAAATTCTTTAAAGTTCATAATTCACTCCTTAATTTCTTTTTTAGCTAAACGCTTTTTTAAATATATTTAGCTTTATTCTTAATAAATAACACAAATGCGCCAAAAAATCAATACTATTTGACGCATTTGTGCCATTTTTTTCTTTTGTGTGTTGTTTTATAATAAAATTAAGCTTTTGTATATCTTTTGTAAACTTATCGGAAAAAACAAAAAAAAATAAAAAAAGTATCATGCCCAATTAAAAAAAAGACGCCTCAAATTGAGACACTTTTTTGAAAATTTAATTTTTTATCTCCTTTTAGTATAATATTAACAAAACTCACTTTGTAAAAACTCTTCACAAATATTTTTCAAATCTTCGTGTTTAATGTTTTTGATTGTTTGGTTTTTGTTATATATCAGCGCGATAATTCTACTTCCGTAAAACTCAATTGCCTCAACTGCTAGCATGGTTATGGTTTGATCTGAAGACTCAAAACGTTTGCAATTATCAAAATACAAACTAAAATACAGATCAAAATTTGGTATTTCTAACAATGTCCTAAATCCACTGTTATAAATCGCGTAGTTTTGAGTTGTGACAAACTCGACCCATAAATTAAGCGTATTCCCCAATTCTGAACTTTCGTCCCCATACAAAAAATCCCCAAAATCCTCTAACTCGTTTACTAAAAAATTCTCAAAATTAATAACTCCACTCATTTTTTACTCCTTAATATTCCAAAATTTTTTCTTGACTTTTGTTTTCTTCTGTAGTACCATTTATCTTACGTTTATTTTGTAAGGTGTTTGGTCTGGTTCCTGTTCTTGGCAGGAATCTTTTTTATCTTTTTTTGCAATTACCTCATCAAAAAACATGTTTTGGTTTTGGATCTCTTCAAGTTCTTCCTCAGTCCAAAAATCAAATCTGTTCACCATTTCCACCTCCTTTTGTCGTTGTGTTTATATATTAATACGGTATGCCGTAAAAGTCAACACAAAAAAAGAAAAGTAATATACTTTTGTAAATTTAAATAAATTAATCTTTTTCTTTTAATTCTTTTTCTATTAAATAAACAATAAATTGTGAAACGGAACGAAAATTATGATCTATGATATATCTTTTCATCTTCTTATTTAAATCGTGTGGTATCCTTACTTCAGATCGTGCATAATCTTCTCTCCCCATATTCCTATTTCCTCCTCAATCTCAAAAACAAAAGTAGGGGGCGCGCCCCAATAATCAAAAAATATCAGTCACTTTCTCTAGAAGTTTATTTGCTTCCTCATAATTTAGTTTTTCAAGTTCGCTTTTTTGGATCTGTGGGAATCGTCTCAATATTTCGTCTTTGGTTAATACGCCTGTTTTTACTGCCTCATTAAGTTTTTCTTTAATTTGATCAACTATATATTTACTGGCTTTTACCAACCTCGGCTTCCCAAATGGCTCTCCTTGCACTGCGTCTAATTGATCAGATTCCACAATGTGAAACGCCAACATTAATAAATACCTTCTTGCATACGTAATTGATGCCCCTATATTTTGCATATCCGTAGCGCCCTTGAGATTTGATGGTACGAATGGAATCTTAATTATTCTCTCCTCATCACTATCAACGTCTGACAAAATCAATTGTGCTTCGCTCTCCGTCACTTGATACGATGAATACACTCCTTCATCATGCATCAATTCGATTAATTGAGGTACAAAATCCTCAAGTTCATAGTAATCATAACCAACAAACTTGTTATGACCACTTTTTTTTATTTCCATTTTGCTCAATCTATATATGATATTCGAAAGTTTTTCCTTTAAATGTATTTTTTTTTCTTCCACGAATTTTCTCCTTGAGATTTTACAATTATTTTATCATATTTTTTTAATTTATGCAATTATTTCGCATATTTAAATTTTTCTAGTTCATCAATAGTATTTTTCATCAAATTAACACAATTTTTTAATTGTTCGATTTTATCATCGAAAGTTTTTTTCTCTTTTTCAATTTTCAATTGTCCAAATTTTGATCCTTCAACTGGCTCCAAAATATCGAATATACTGCACTCTAACGCCTTTGAAAGTAACGCAAAATACCATGCTGATGTTACACGTCTTGGCCCGTCCTCGTATTGTACTATCATTCGCATCGGAACACCAGAAATTTCTGCCAATTTCGGTCTCGACATGCCTTTGCTTCTTCTTAGTTTTTCAAGTCTTGTTATTATTTTTTTTGCCATTTTCGTCCCCCTTAATTACCTAAATATCCTGACACAAATATGTTGGTATTCTAACACAAATACGTTAAAAAGTCAATTAAATATAGTTATTCTTGTACTCTTCAATATTATACGAAGTTTCAAATCCAGTAGGTCGTTGCCACTTAGGAAGTTCGTAGAATTTTGTCCATCCTCCTTCGTTAGCATTCCTAACCATGAGAATTTTCTCTCTATCTGATTTTGCATATGTATCTAGAGTTCTGAACCCTAACTCAATTGAATAATTGCATAATACGCCTTTAATCTTCCTGACCTTTAAGTGTTGTTTTAGCTCGAATCGAAGTTCTTTATTATCTGTGTATTCTTCGATTAATTGATTAAAAGAGGGCCTATTGTAGAATTTTTTCTGTTCACTTGTATCGTTTTTGCTATTTTTAAATTTAAGGGGCATTTTAGCGTCTTTTTCGCCTTCGGGGTATAAATTTACCACCTCACCCTTAAAATCGTCTATTTTGGCCGTTATTCGCCCCGTATTCGAGTCTGAACTATGCTCCAATTCTTCATTATCATTCCCAACACCCGCGCCAGGGGTTTTTGGGGTTTTATTTTTATAATTTTCTGAATAAGAGGAATGAATTTTCTCTCCAACATCATAAAAGTCGATTGGTTTTTTCTTAATCTCTTCTTCTTTTTCCTGTTCTTCTATATCTCTTAATAATTTACTAATAAGTTCTTCATATTCCATTTTTTGTTCCTTTAGTTTTTTCTCAAATTCTAATCTTTGTTCTTCCAACTTTTTCTCATATTCCGCCCTTAAATCTTCCTCGCGCGTGCGCGTTTCTTTCTTACTTAATTTATTATAATTTGTATTATTATAATTTGTATTATTATATGTGTCATTTTTGTCAATACCCTTCATGTTATTTTTGTTACTGTCACTCATGTCAATACTGTCAATACCATTATCAGCCAATTTCACTTGCAATATTCTTCTTGAAACTTGTTTGGAAGCATCAAAGTATTCTATATCTCTTTCTATATATCCATTCTCTATTAAATTATTTATCCACCTTTGGATCGTGCGCTCCGAAACTTGGTATTTAGACGCAAAATAACTGTTCCACGCCCAACAATACCCTTCTTGATTGCATAGTGCCGTTATATCGCCATATAATATTTTAGCATTCGGTATTAGATTATTATCATATAGGACTTCTGACGGTATAATCACAAAATATTTTTTTTTATTTTCTCTATTGACACAAATATTACCATGATTATAATCACAATACATGTTTGTGTTTTGCCACTCCGTACCAGGGCGGTGGCATTTTTTTGTGCCCATATCATTTATTAAAATTGTGTTTCGTGTTTCTAACATATTATTGTTTTCCTCCTTTATTAATTTTTACTTGTCTTTTGCCACATATCCCTGCTCTCTTGATTTGAATAAATCCATATCTTTCAAGTTCACCAAGTGCTTTGTTTTGTTTGTAGTAACTCAATCCTGTATTTTCTTCCAAATCGCTGACTGTAGAAAAGAACCAGTCGCCCTCTGTCTCCTCCTCTAACAATAACTCAGCGAATATTAGTGCAGCGTCCTTCCCGAGTTTTAGAATTATTTCCTTGTCTAATATGATAGTATCACTGGCTAATGATTTCACATTTTTGGGGCTTTCTACCGGTGGGGCTCCATTTTTTGCCCCCATATCATTGATTAAATTTTCGTTTTGCATTCCTTTTTTTTCTCCTTCTTTGTTTTTTAATTAATCCCAAATGTAATATCGATTAAACCAAATATTTCACTTTGCTTTCTGCTTCTTTGTAGTTTTTCTTTGCATATTTCCAACAAATAACGTGCCGAGTCTATTTTCACCCTTCGTTCCATAGGATCGGTAATTAGCGAAATTTGTTTTCTGAGATCTTTAACCGTCTCTAAATCTTTTTCAATCTCCTCCATTAATTGTCGCTGATGTTCTATATATTTTTCTCTCATTGACAATTCTGTATAATTCTCAATTATTGCTTTTGCATATTCTTTGTTCTTATTATTCCTTTTACTCATCTCAAACCCTTTTATTTTAAATTTATCTTTTGTATTTTTGTTGGATATGATAATTTATAATCAAATTCCGTCTCGCTGAATATCCCGTACCCTTTGTATCCTTTTTCGTACTCACTCACTCGTGCCGAAAATTGAATAATATCCCCAGGATCAAGATTTAATTTTTCGAAACCTTTCGTAAAGTTAAACCAGAGATGATCAGATACAATTTTGCCTTGATCATCTGTTACATTTACAAGCAAAACAGTCTTTTCTGGTCCTCGCCACCCATTTTTAGATCCGAATCTCTCAAACTTTGCTGTGAACCTATTTCGTTTTTCACTACCAATCTTTTTTAATTCTTTCCTCATTTGGACTCCCTTTTTGTTTAATATCCCAAGTAGCAGAACCTATTAAGGTTCCGCTTTTTTGTTTTTGGGTGTTCTGAGATTAATTGCAAATTGATTTACTTCTGTATATAATTGCATTAAAATATCGTACTGATCACATTGCCTGATTTGATCTGAAGATGGGAATTTTTGTAGAATCTCAACGGTTGTTGCTAGTTTATCTTTTACCAGAGAGTTTAGGATACCTCTTATTTTAGTCCGTATTTCGTTAGCACTAGGAAGTTCTTTTACTTTCTCATTTTTGTCCTTGAACCTTGGGTCTCCTTGCGTTGCATCTAATTGTTCGGGCTCTACTATCCCAAACGCCATTAATATCAAATATCTTCTCGCGTATGTGATCGAAGCTCCTACGTTTTGCATATCTTGTGCATTCTTTAAGTTTGAGTCTTTAAATGGCATCTTAATTTCTTTAGTTTCGTTACTGTCCAAATCCTCAAATATTAATTTAGCTTCGTCTTTATCTACGATAACACTATCTAATATTCTCTTTTCGTACATGAGTTCGTTGACTATTGGTTGAATATCGCACAGCTCGTAGTAGTCGTACCCTATAAATTTGTTGTGCCCACTCTTTTTGATTTTCATGTTGTGGATCGTGAACTTAATTTCGTATAGTTTCTCTTTTAAACTTTTTGTGCTGTTCTTTACTTCGATTTTACTTTCCATTATATTTCTCCTTAAATTAATTTTTAGATTAAAACTATCTTTGTGAATTTTATTCACATTGGTTGATTTATTTAGTTATATCGTCTACTCTAATAGTAGATTTTTTTCTATATGGTTTGTTTTCCTGTGTTTGGACGTCAGGAAAACAATTTGTTTTTTATCACATACTACCTCCGATTTAATAATGTACTTATATATTTATCACACGGGCGAGATATTGTCAAGGTTTTTCATGGCTTTTCTATATCTTTGTAATTATTACTAATAATTCCGTCTCTTATCATCTGATTTTTGACAGCTTTTGCAATATAAGTTGATATTGGTCCTAATCCGTTGTTTATAAGGTATGTTTGTAAAATATTCTTTTCATTTTTTGACATTGTAAAATAAGGTCTAACATCACTGGATTTCAAATCACTCACTTTCTTCATCACCCCCATAGGCAACAATTATATCACATACGCCCCGTGAGTATATTCTTATTTATGCTTTTTTTGTTTTCCATTATGTATTCGGAAGACGAACTACAGGATATTTTGATATTCGTAAATTAGATGGAACAAAAGTTAACAAAGGAAGTATTAACTGTAAATATTTAAAAAAGCTAGAAAGTAGAAAAACAATTTTAATAGAAAGGAGGAGCCGTTCTCCTCTCATGACTGAAGTCACGAGTCTCCGAACGGCTTGAATTATGATAACACTCGCCCGACCGCCCAACAACCAAAAAAATAAGATTTAATTATCTTTTTCGTCCTCGTCGATAATACCATCTTTGATCATCTGGATTTTAACCGCATTTGCAATATATTCAGATAATGTCCCTAAATTATTTGCAAACAAATACATACGTAGTTTATTTTTATCAGAAGTTTTCATGATGAAATGGGGCTTTGTATATCCTTCAGGTACATCAGCCATCATAACCACCTCACAATATTAATTGTATTTTACTATATATTCTTTATTATATTTTATCTTTAAAATTAAAAAAAATCAATAAAAGCCCCTCTCAGACATTTAATTCTGAAAGGTTTTTGAAGTCTTAATTAAAATTAACGAGTTAATTTTAATACTTATTTTTTGGAAAGTCAATTACAAAAATTTTAAAAAAATATTAAAATGGTAATCCATCATCATCATCATTTTCCCCTCCAAATATGGAAGACTGATTGCAAAAATGTACTTTGTCTACTATCAGATTGTTAGTGTATTTGTTGTTACCATTCTTATTTTCGTACTTTTTGGTTATTAATTTCCCTTCTGCTATTATCATGTCACCTTTTTTAAAATATTTTACTATGAAATCAGCATTGTATTTGTAAGCAAAACAATCTACAAAACAATTATTTTCACTGTCTTTATATTTTTCTGACCACGCCAAAGTAAAATTTGAAAATTTGATGTTGTTTGGAGTATTTCTAAGTTCAGGATCTTTAACAAATCTTCCTTGAAATGAAATATGATTAATCATTTAACCGCCTTTAATTTGACTTATTATTCCTTTTGGAATATAATAGTAGCATGGTTTGGTAACAAACGAGTTTATCAAAAGTTAGTTAACTATTATATAAACAACCGTGCTGTCAACGCGGTTGTCTATTTTTTTCAAAACATCAACAAAAATATTGATGGTTTTTAAAATAAGGAATGCAACACTTAATGCTCTCAACATTCTATTGGACACGTTTATCACCTCAATCCCTGCTTAAATAAGCAGTTAAGGAAATAAACCCGCGTTTCAAACCATGCTGAACTAAATATAACAAAATTTTGAAAATTAATCAATCAAAATTTTAATTTTGTTTTCTTAATTTCCATTTCTCATTTATTATTTTTGGGTATCCATATCTTTCTTGTATTTTGTGATGTATTCTCCAATGAAATCTTCCGTGCCCACCACCACCAACTACACCTATTTTGACAAAACTTGGGCACAGCATAACGGTATAGAAAGATTTGACGTAGGTACCTTTGTCTAGGTATTCCTCTGTTAGTCCACCTGATTCTTTCTGTGTTGGTTTTGTGCATGTCATTACTTTTGCGATAGTAAAAAATAAATCCCCTTTGTCCCCTAAACTTATATATGTATTTACATCTTCGTTGAGTCTCCCAACAAATTCAACTCTATTGTCTGTTTTAAAGAAAAATGAGTTCATGGCTTTTCTGATTAGTTGCGCTCTCCAAATTCTAGACTCAATGCCACCAATATAGTCCCCACCTTGTGCAAACGCAATTGTTTTGGCTTTTGATGAATTTAAAAAGTCAATCATACAGTCGAAAATTTTATTAAGATCATTTAATGATTTAGTTTTTAATTTGCCTTTGCCTGGTATTCGGCAATGAAAGCAATAATTATCGTCGTCTAATACAAGAAAATATTCGAGATTTAAGTTTTTGGCTATATCAAAACATTTGTTCCTTGCAAAAAGAACAATATTTCTACTTTCGAAGTTGTCCATGGTGTCACTTTTGACTTTGCTTTTATCAAATTTAATAACCTTGTCACCATATATTTTAAAATATTCTTTTGCCTCTTTGTCTTCATCATCTATTATAATATAATACTTCCCTGTATATCCACTATTTTTTAATGCGTTTATAGTAATTATTTTCTTTGGCCTACCGTGAGACAAAATAAATACTGCAAACTTTTTATATTTCATCATACTTTCAATTACCTTTAATTATTCCATCTATATTTTTTGATAATGTTACATATCCGTTTTTAATTGCATCATTAAAATCTATAATAACTAGTGCGAGCTTTTCCATAAGCCCCTGCATTTCGCTATTTTGGTGTGCATAGTATTCAGCTATATTTTGGAAGTCAAATTTAAAGAATCTGGTTATCGCAGCATTTAGAAATTCTTTTTGTTCTTCAGTGACTTTAGAATTATTTACAATTTTTGTTAATTCTTGTACTTTTTTTGTATCATATAATTTATTAATTTTTGGGCATTCCCCAGTTATCTGATATTGTGGTATGTCTATTTTTTGAGTATATGGATTATCTTCTTCGCTTTCGCTATCTTCGTCATCAATATAATTTTCTTCGTTTGTTTTAAGTTTAATATCACCAAACCCAAAATCACTCATATCAAATGTAATATCATCAAGCCCTTCATTAAGTTTAACTTCGTCAAAACCAGTAATTATATTTAATTGGTTATGTACCAACATATATGCACGTCGGTCTTCGTCTGATAGATCGTCAAGACGAATAACTGGCACTTCAGTCATACCGAGTTCCTTACAAGCAATTAATCGCCCATGCCCTTCAACTATTACATTCTTTTTGCCCCAAATCCCTATTGGGTCTTTCATACCAAATTTTTTAATGCTGTTCTTGATTTCTTCAATTTGTTCTCTTGTGTGGATTTTTGCATTGTTTTTGTATGGTCGAAGTTCGCCCAAACTCAAATATTCCATTTTTAAATTATTTTCTACTGATTTATCCATTTAATTTAATCTCCAGTAGATCCGAATCCGCCAGTGCCTCTTAGAGTTTGGCTGAGCATATTAACTAACTTAAATTCTGGAATTTCGATTCTTGTTATTATCATTTGTGCTATTCTATCGCATGGTTTTATTTCGTATGGCTCACTACCAAATAATTTAATTAGTCCTACTTGTATTTCCCCTCTATAGTCGCTATCTATAACACCGACACTATTAATTAACGTTATTCCGTGTTTGTTTGCAAGGCCACTTCTTGGAAATATTAATGCAACATATTCTTTGCTTGGCATCTCAATAGATATACCACATGGAATCCTTGCACCTTCGCCTTTTGACAATATAATTGGCTCATCCAAATCTGCAAATAAATCAAATCCTGCTGATCCTCCGGTTGCTCTTATTGGTATTAAGTTATTGTTATTCTTTTTTGCTATCTTAACAACCACTGATATCCCACCTTTCTTTTATTAATTTAATTAACTGTTTCCAACCATTTGCAATATATCCATGTTTTTTAATTGCTCCAATAACATAAAGATTCCTGTACATAAATTGGTTTTCTGTACCGTCATCAATTAATGCATTGATTTTTTGGTCGTTGTCTCTACCTTGTTGCCTTGTGTCCGAATATAGGCCAAAAATAATTCTATCTTTCGTTTTATCTAACTCGCTTATAGCAATAAATCTCCCTATTTCTGCAGATACCCCAGCGTCTATTTCTGGGCCATCTATAACCGCAATCATCATTTGCGCCGAATCCAAGTAATAATTGTCGCTTTCAAATATTTGTTCGCTATTTGCAAATCTTGTTTTGTCATTTATTATTTCGTTTTCCTGTGGAACATATAAATCTGATTCTGGGAATTTTTCTCGAATCTTGACCGCTAAAAATTTGTTATATAGTCTGTCAGACTCAGAAAAAATCCCATTTGCTAAATATATTTGCATATTCTATACCTCTATTTTACTATGATTTTTTCATCAGATAAAAAGATTTCTCCGTCGTTTGTTTCAAATATTTCTCCATCTCTTGTTTCAAATCCTATAGTACCTGTACCGCCAGATACAATCATTCCAGTACTGTCTAAAGGGATAAAGTTTTTACCATCAGAAGTCTTAAAGTTTTCTTTGTTATATTGCTCCAAAAGTGCTTCGTACATGTCTGATATTAATTTTTCTATTGCATTTATCTTTTCATAATGATTTAATGGTAATTTAATCTCTTTTCTTTCAGTTTCAAATATATATCTTTCTTCGATTTTCTTTAAATTAGATATAATTCTCAATTCATCGACCATTCCAACAACATCTGTATAGTCCCAATCAGTCTTAAATAATAGATCATCAATATCTAAAAGATCAGCGATTGTTTGAATATTTGTTTCAATACGGTTTAAATCTTTTGCATTTAAAGCCCCTATTAATCCAGATACCCATTTAATTTGTTCAACACCAGAAAGGTTTTGATATCCTATTTGCCGATTAACTTTAATTTCATCAATGTCTCCCTGAGCCCTATTATATACTGGTGGTATTAAACTCATATATACTCACCTTTCCCATATATTTCTGCTGTTGTAATCATACTTTGTGCAACATTTATATTTTGATGTACCAGGATCCCTGTAAAACTTCTATTATTCGGTAAATCTACTTGAACCCATTTTCCTGTTTCTTGACCCGTACATATATATTCTAATATTAACTTAACATTGTTTGAATCGAAGTATTCAAATATTCTTTTCGATATTTCGTCTGCATTTTGTAATGTGTTTATTAAATATGAACTTTCAATTGAGATTGTTTTCTTATTGGAATTATCAGTATGTGTATTCTCGTATACTCTACTACTATTTGTATAAAAATACAAATTCCCAATTATTTTATATGTTTTGCTTGTATCATTAACCAAAACGGTTGCACATGATACTGAATTTCCTAAATCCCCCGGCATAACTATTGACGCGCCACCTGATGATCCATCCTCAGGCAATATTTCCAAGTTTACGGATGCGCCGCTTAATTTGTATGTTCCAGATTCTTTTATATTTGTAACTAAAGTACTTATATTTTCTTGAATTCCTCCAAAAAAATAAGATGACATATTAATCTCTTTTAATTTGTATTCGAACTCGAATCGTGGTGGTGATAAAATATAGTCTAATGTTATTCTTTGTGGATTGTCTATATTATTATTAAATTCAGAAAACACTAATTTATCATTTCTGTTATCAAATACAGATATTCCATTGGTAAAACAAACTTCTTTAATTGCTTCTCGTTTCGATCTAACAGGTATATAACCATAAACTTGAGAATTGCTAACATGATATTCTGCTTCTCTACCATTTAAAACAGAATTTAATACTTCTTCTGCATTTTGCCCTGAATACATTTCAGAATTGTAGAATTTTTCTTTATCCAAAATCCCCATAATAGTTTCGCAATGCAATCCAACCAATTTACTATCTTCAAAATCCACTTTTGATATGTAATATCTTCCTAAATATATATTATTACCATTTACTTCCACTTCGGCTTCTAAACTTATACCTGGCTTAATAAATCTGCTTGCCCCTACTGGATTTAATAGATCAAATTCATTATCTTTAGCAATAATTTGTACGAATGCGGTATCAATCGCAACTGTCCTTGATATTGGGTCTGTTTCTTCATTCAAAGAAAATTCAGTTAAATATTGGCCGTCGAATGTTAATAAAGAACCAATTAACCATGATTGTAGATATGCAAATTTGTACGGGCCCCATGATTCTACAAATTGCATTGTTATTCTTTTACAATTTTCAATTCCTGCTTTGGAGTATATTATATTTGATGATATATCATCTATTGGTTCGGAATATATTAAACTATCATTTTCGCCATAATAGTTTATTATAATTTTTTTAGGATAATCGATTCCAAAATCAATCGTAGTAGTATAAAAACTTCTAGGAGAACTGAACTGTCCGATAACATAATTCCCACTAAACTGACAGTTTTCATTGCTGTATGTAGATGACATATATGAGATATTTGGACTTGAATCTGAAAAAGAAGAATCTAAAACTATTTCGTTTAAACCTAAACACATACTCCTGTTTGGTACTTGTGAAGTATCATTAAGATTATTTAAATTGCCAAAATCACGATTATTAAACGCCAACCAAGATATATCTTCTTGTGCATTTTGGTCTAACATATTTATTGTTATTTTTGGTTTAGTTTCCATTTGGCGTTACCAACATAGATGTATTTAATGATATTTCACAAACATCAAGACCATTTGAGTTTTTCGCTACAAAACTTGGATATGCCACTATTTCACATTCTCCTAACATTGGGCTTAGATTTTTAATTAGAAAGTGTAACAATGATAACATGTTATCTAAACATTCTATTTTTTCTGAGTTTGTCGACATTGCAGATTGATAAAAAACATCAATTCTAAATTTTGCTGATGAGCAATTGCATATTGTTTTGCCAATTTCTACAACATTTGCAGAAACAGAAATTGCTGTTTGCCTCCCATCAGTTGAACCAATTTGTATAGGGATTCCTGAATCAAAATATTGACTTATATTTTTTATAACTTCAGAATAAACCATGTGAAATATATTTGGCATGTCTCCTCCTAATATGTTGTATCTAATATGTTGGATCTTTAGCTACGAAATCGCAAGTTAATCCAGTCACAATACGCTCATCACCATTCACATATTCAATTTCATCGTGTACTTTTGCTATGTATCCTACAAATCTGTGGTCATGTGCGGGTTCGCTTGTTGCAATGTTTATAACATGGAATTCTTTTCTCTCTGTGAGTTTGTTGAAAAGGATTCGATATTGAGACATGTCCCAAAAGTTGCCAAAAGTCAGTTTATAATTATGGTACACACCGAGAATCTCACGTTGTAATCCACCATCTAATGTTCTTTTCGCCATTTTGTCCAGAATATCTACGCTTCTTTCAATTTTGACAAGCCCCATTCCACACGGTATCCCGTCTATCGTAACATTAGCCCCGTTTTTAAAGAATTGTTGTGCCATTATTCGCTACCTATCAACGATACCATACTAGTACCTGTTCTTCTATTTTCTTCAGATAGCTTCAAATTTAAGAATCTTATCATTTGCGACATATCTCCTGTTGCTGTAATATTAACATTATTCGTTGGTGTCCCCGTTTCAGATAATGCGGTTTTAAATGCATCAACTATTGTTTTAAGAGGTGCTTCAATATTTGTTTGCCCTCTTGGTTGATCACCTACGTATGCCAAAAATGGATCCCCGCCCCTTAACAATGCTCCTTGTGCAAGATGTGGGATGTTATATTTTTTTTGTTTATTTAAGCCTTCAAGAAAATCTATCAGTTCTGGTGTATACCAATTCTTTATTTCGATTCCTGTTTCTGTAGTCTTTATATTTGTTTTGTCAAAATAATCTAACTCAGCAATTTCTGAAATCTTCTTTCGAACGTTTTCAAACATTTGAGAGACACTTGATACCATTACTGAAATAAGATTTATCAAATTTTGAGATATTTTTTTGAAAGAAGAGTAACTCTCAATTTCGATATTGCGGCAAAATGCATTAATAACTACTCTTTGTTTTGTTAATTCATCTGATAATTTAAAAGTATCTTTTGCTTTGTCTTCTCCAAGTTTGTTTGTGGTTTCGTCAGATGATCTTTTTATATGATTAAAATAATCTTCAAAAGCTTTTTTATCGGTATTTGTAAATGATTTTAATATTAAACTAGTTTTAGCTAAAGTTTTTGCAAATTTACTTCTTTGTTCTTCGTGTATTTTATTTAGTTCCTCAGCATTTTCTCTCGTTAAATCTGCTCTTTTTTTTAGGTATTCTTTTTCCTTCCCTAATTTAATTTGTTTGCTGCGCTCTTCCATAGCAAGGATTTCTGCAAGCCTAGTATCATGTGGAGTTGAATAGTCTTCGGGCTTTTCTCCGGGCAAAACACCAAAATCTGGGTGGCCTTTCTTATTTACATGTATCCCTACCCAATCTGGATGTTCCTCTAATATCTTTTTTGCTCTTTTTGCCCCTTCAATCATTGCACCGGTTGCTTCAACAAGCAAATTGACGATAAATCCTGATGCAATTGATCCTAATATGCCAAACGGACTCCATTTAGCTATAAAAAAGCTATATAGCAAAGATTT
>JAZLBN010000057.1:0-5992 GCA_045613725.1 Candidatus Gastranaerophilaceae bacterium | reverse complement strand
TGATTTCATGGGTACAAAAGTTCAACCTAAACACACTTTAGGTATTATTGAAGCAATCGTTGAAGGTTCAGCTCAATTCCATAAATGGGAAAACTTCTCTGATATCGAAATTATGGATGTTGAAGGTTTTGATGCTTCATTCTCTAACAAAGAATATGCTTCTGAATTCGTAGCTCGTATGAATGACAGAGTTGAATTTGTAAAATCTAGAGAAACTGAAAAAGCTGGTCTTGACAAACTTCCAGCTGATGCTCTAGAAGCATTAGAATCAGTTGTTAAACAAGCTACTTCTTTAGCTTCAGTTTAATTTATAACTTAGTTAAAGAAAAAGACGGATTTTTAAAATCCGTCTTTTTTATTTAATAATTTGGTAAATTATTTTTACAATTGGCACTATAAAATAATTTATGTTAAAATGCAATTAAGCTCAAGTAGTAAGGGGAGAGTTTGATGGAAAGTATAAATAAATTTAAGGTATTAACTGTTGTAATAATCTGTATGTTTATATTTGTTGTTGCGGCGATGTATTCCAATACAAAAGATGTTGTAATTGAGAAAAATGTTAAGCCAAAAACATTATCAACTGATTATAAGCAAAAACCTACTGTTGATAAAGGTGGTTTAACTGTTGATGATTTACAAAATCAGATTGAATTTTTAACAAAAAGAGTAGATGAAATGAGCGAAAGAAATATTTCTACCTCTTCAGGGTTGGATTGTAAAATTATTGGGGTTTCAACATCTCAAGGTATATATAAATTAACTCCAAGTGAGGCTATAGATGAAGTAAAAAATTCAGGTGCAGAACTTGTAATTAAATGTTCTTTATAGAAAAGGTTCAAATAAAAAACGGTGATTGAAACTCAATCACCGTTTTTTTTAATCGTTTAAATAATTATTCAACTTCAATAGCAGCAACTGGGCAAGCATCTGCAGCTTCTTTAACTGCATCAATGTTATCAGCAACAGCTGATTCATTAACTACTGCTTTGTCTTCGATTGAAAATACTGCATCACAAATTGATTCGCAAGCGCCGCATCCGATGCAACTGTCATTAACTTTAACTGTCATTTTTACGTTCTCCTTATTTTACATTTACGTGAAATTTATTTTCACAATGAGATTATATAACAAAAATTATAAAATATCCAGTATGATATTTTTAAATCCACTCTCTGATGTATGAAGCAATTATATTAAATCCTTCTACTTCTCCAATATATTTGTTTGAAGGAAGTGTTTTTGAATATATTAAACATGGAACTTTTTCTCTTGTGTGGTCAGTTCCTTCTACACATGGGTCACAACCGTGATCTGCTGTTATAATTAGCATATCATCTTCTTTTAGTGCATCTAAAATTGGTGTTAAGTATTGGTCAATTTCTTCGATTGCTTTACCGTATCCAGTAGGGTCGTTTCTGTGCCCATAAAGCATGTCTGTATCAACAAGGTTTGTAAATATGAGGGTTTTGTTGTTATATTCTAGATTTTTTTCATATGCAATTTCTTCTAAAGGTAGTTCTTCTGTAATTGCTTTTAATGTTAATTCCAAACCTTCTTTATTTGAACCTGTGTGAATAGCGTGTGTAATCCCTGATTTGGAGAAGATGTCTTCAATTTTCCCTATACCAATAACTTTGCCACCATTATCTTTAATTTCATTTAATAATGTAGGTGCAATAGGTTCAATGGAGTAATCACGTCTATCTTTTGAAATCCTTGTTGGTTTTCCATCAATAACTTTGTATGGACGAGCAATTACTCTTGAAACATAATAATTATCTTCTGTAAGAATTTTTCTAGCAATTTCGCACCACTTATATAATGTTTCAAGTGGGATTAAGTCTGTGTCTACTGCAATTTGGAACACGCTATCAGCTGATGTATATATTATTGGGAATTTTGTCGAGTGGTGTTCATTATTTAATTTTTCAATTATGGCTGTACCACTTGCTGGACAGTTTGCTAAAATTCCACCACAATTTGTTTGTTCAATAAATTTATCAATAAGTTCTTTAGGAAATCCGTTAGGAAAGGTTGAAAAAGCTCTATCTAAAGTGATTCCTGCAATTTCCCAATGTCCAGTTGTAGTATCTTTTCCTTTTGACTTTTCGATTAATGTTGCATAAGTAGCGATTGGGTTTTCTACTTTTTTTATCCCTTCAAAATCTTGAAGATTTCCAAGCCCCATCTTTTCTAAGTTTGGAACATTTAAACCTTTATTAAATTCGCAAACATGTTTTAGTGTGTTGCATTCAGGAACATCATTGAATTCACGACAATCAGGCATTGCTCCGATTCCCATAGAATCAATTACCATAATAATTGCTCTTGCCATTTTATTTCCCCCTTTGATATTTGTATATTATCACAAAAGGGGTTATTTATACCAAGTTTTAAAATTTTTTATTTTTTCTATTGTGTTTGAGTAGTTTCCGTCAAAGCAAATGCACCTGTCATCAATATGTAATAATGCAGGTTCTTTTATATCTGTTACATCGTCAATGTAGTTATCAAGATTGTATTTTATTAACCATTTTATTGTTTGAATTTTGTTTCTGGTTGTAAAAATTTTTATTGTGTAATTTCCGTATAATTGTTTAATAAATTCTTCAGCTCCATTTTTTATATCTGGGATATTGTTGATGTCGAAGCATCCTTCATATTGGTTTAGTACTCCATCTAAGTCAATTAAAATAGTTTTTTTCTGTGTCTTTTTCATGAAAATTCCTTATATGGATAATATAGCATGTTGCTAATGGTTTTGAATCCCGCATGTGTCTAAAGATAATACTATTCTTATTAATGGAATGACATTCCTGTTAATATTTCAAAACATATCACAAAATTGGAATATGAGTCAAGAAATTAGAAATAGAATTGCGCATAATGTTGAGTATTATAGAACTAAAAAGAAGTTGAAACGTGAGGAACTATCTTTATTATTAGGGTTTGATAATTCGTATATTAGTAAATTAGAAAGAGCTTCTGTTAATATTACTATTGATAGATTGGTTAAAATTGCGGATTATTTTGGGATAGATGTTGTAAATCTATTAGGTAAATAATGCTTAAAGTTTAAGGAATTGCCCTAATTGTCGAATTAGCATATAATTTAAATATGAAGAAATTCGATTTTTTCAATCAGTACAGGGATCCTGTTATTGTTGTTAGGGATTATGAGAATGTTGTTTTTAAAAACAATACATTTTGTCGTGTTTTCCAAAGTTTTGGCGATATAAGAAAATTTGCTCATAAAATGAATTTTGATATGTGTCCTATGGATAGTGAAAATGTTGATTTATATTCACCTATTTTTCAGGCGATAGTTTCAAAAGAGAATTTTTTTGCACGAGTTTTTTATTCACCAGTTCCCAATCAAATAGTTTATTATGATTTAACTGCTGTTAAGCGTGGTGCATATACTATTATTTTTCTTGTAGATGTTAGTTCGGAAGTTTTGTTGAAAGATAAACAAAATGAGCGAAAATATTTTCAGGATAAATTATCAAAATTGGAAGAAGAAAATGATGAATTACAGAAAATTCGTCAGCAAGCACAATCACAAGCCATCCGAATTGCTTTGATAAATAAAGTTTCAAATATTATAAGAGAATCTATGGATATTTCTGTTATTTTGAATTCTGCGTTGCGTGAATTAGCAATGATGTTTGGTTGTTTTAAATCGTATTATGCTTCATTATTCGATTCTGAGTTTTGTATAAGTGAAATATATGGAGAGAATAATAATTTTAAAGGTAAAAAAATTACTTTTGATGCTCTTGTTATGAAGTCTCTTCGAGCAAATAAGATTTCAATTAGTTATTCCCTGATGGAATATGTAGGTGCGATTCCATTTAAGCAATCGGTTTTAAGAATTGTTGTTCCTGTGTATCATATGCAAAAAATGATAGGTGCACTTGTTTTATTGAGCTATCAGAAACGTGAATTAAATGAAGAATTAGAAATTTTAGATGCTATTTCTTCACAATTAGGGAACGCTATTATTAGAGCAGAATTGTATCAAAAAAACGCAAAGAACGTACGAGAATTGAAAGCAACATTAGAAGAATTGAAAGAAACGCAGTTGCAATTGATAAATTCTGAAAAAATGGCGTCTTTAGGTCAGTTGGTTGCAGGTGTAGCGCATGAAATTAATACGCCGGTAGCCTCAATAAAATCAAATAACTCTATAATTTCAAAGCTTGTGTCTAAAATCGAACAAGATGATTTGCGTGAGATGTTAAAAGAAGTGAATGCTATTGATGCTGAAGCTATTCAACGGATTAGTAATATCGTAGTATCATTGAAAAAGTTTGTTAGACTTGATGAATCAGAATTGCAAGAAGCTGATATAAATAAAGAACTTGATTTAACATTAGATTTAATTAGGCACGAAACAAAAAATAAAATTGAAATTATAAAAAATTATATGACATTACCATTGGTGAAATGTTATCCTAATATGCTGAATCAGGTATTTACAAATGTTCTTGTAAATGCTTGTCAAGCAATTGAAAAAGAAGGGAAGATATACATTTCAACAACTTTTGAGGACGGTGTTTTGACTGTAAGAATAAAAGATACTGGCAAGGGTATAAAGAAAGAGGATTTGAATAAAATTTTTACAGCCGGTTATACTACCAAGAATGTAGGAGTTGGGACAGGTTTAGGGCTTGCAATTAGTCAAAAGATTATAGATAAACATAATGGGAAAATCACTGTAAATAGTGAGTTTGGTGTGGGTACTGAGTTTATTATTACTATCAAATGTGAGTAATAAATGTTTAAGAATTGTAACGGACGGTTTCTCGATATATCATAATTAGAAATATTATTAAAAAAACACTTATAAAATTTTTTATAATTTTTTATAAAATTGGTGAATTAATTAAAATAATATGTTATAATAGTAGTACAGAATAAATAAGTGTCAGTATTACCCTTAATCAACTATCTGACAAAAATATAGTAGTAGGAAATTAAATTAACATTATATGAATTGTAAACAAAAATTAATATATAGAAGATAATAAGCAATAATTTTCGAAAGAAAAACTTTATAAAAGAGTAGGTGTGAAAATTATTGTAATAGTGTCGGAGGAAAATAATGACAATTAGTGTGAACAGTAAGAAAAAACAAGTAAAAAAATCGTTTGACGAATTATTAACTGACTTAAGAACAAGTAATTCTGAAAAAGTTAGATATAATGCGGCACGTATTTTAGGCGAAATGGGAGACTCAAAAGCAGTTGAACCATTAATTGATGTTCTAAAACATGACAAAAACGGTTCTGTAAGATTGTATGCAGCAAGAGCATTAGGCGAATTAGGTGATTCAGCTGCAACAATTCACTTGATTGAATCTTTACGTGAAGATCGTAACGTGGATGTACGTGTTCGTGCAGCTCGTGCGTTAGGTCGTTTAGGTGGCGCTATTGTAGTTGAACCACTTGTTGAATCTTTAAACGATGAAAATCCTCAAGTTTGTATCACTGCTACAGATGCTTTAATTGAAATTGGTGATGTAGCTACAGATGCTTTAATTGAATCATTAGATCACGAAAAAGTTAATGTAAGATGTGATGCTACAAGAGCTTTAGGTGAAATCGGTAATAAAAAAGCAGTTGATAAAATTATCAATATGTTATATGACGAATGGGTTAACGTAAGAATCTATGCGGTAACTTCATTAGGCAAATTGAACGATACAAAAGCTGTTCCAGCTTTGATTGATGTTATGAGAAATCGTTCAGAAAATGAATTAGTTAGAGCTGGCGCAGCAGCAGCTTTGGGTGTTTTAAGAGACCAAAGAGCATTGATGCCTTTAAGAGAACTAATTATGGAAGCAGAAGAATTGGGTGAATTAGAAGATACAGCTTTGAAATCATTCAAGAAAATTATGGCTGCTAATTGGCAATCAATTCCTGGGGCAAATCCTCAGAAAAAGCCTGCAACTACTTTTTAATTAGCTAATGGTTGTTTATTATA
>JAZLBN010000056.1:0-18901 GCA_045613725.1 Candidatus Gastranaerophilaceae bacterium | reverse complement strand
ATATAAGGGGTTCAAAGGCTAAATATCTTTTAAAACATGATAGAGTTAAGTTAATTTCGGGGATGTTGTTTAAAAAGGTTGAAATTTATACAATTGATAATATTGAAAATGATTTTGCTGATATGCCTGAGGCATTTGCAGCTTATATTCGATTAAAATCTTATCAAAAGAGACAGGCAAGAATTTCGGCGAGAATTAATAAATTCAAAAAATATTATGCAAAACCAACAGAATTATTTGCAAGATTTATAGAGGGACTATATTTAGACCCTGATAGAGTCGAAATTCTAGCCCCTCATAGTTTTAAAAGATTTTATGAACTTTTGAATGATGGATATTACCCTCATTTAAAACAAGTTTTTGAAATTTTACATTTTAGTAAGGAATCTGAATAATTTTCTTACGTAGGTATCTTTATTTGGATTAATTTCTGCATATCTTTTTGCTTGTTCTGTTAATTCGCGTCCTACGTGTGCATGTACATGGCGAAGGATATCTTCATCTCTTTCTTCATTAGATTCATATTCTTCTCTAATTTTTACAAGTTCAGAATTATCTAAGAATTTTCCTCCGCAATTGTAGCAATCATCTACTTGGATTTCTTTTTTAATGCTTGAATGGTTTTTAACCATTATTCCGCCACAATTTGGGCAGTGTCTAGTTAAAGTTTCGTTGACTTTTGTGAAAGTTTTTCCTTCTATTTTTTCTAAGATTTTTGATATATCTTCGTTTTGTTCATCAAAATCTTTAAATTCTCGGTTGTCAAAATATATGCCACCACAACCTTCTGTACAGATATCAAGGTTAATTCCTTCTGTAGGGATGAAAACTTTTTCCATTTGCTTTCCGCAAGCTGGGCAAGTTAGTGTTTTTAAACTATCAGCCATTATTTCCCACCTTTCTTATTGTTTTATATTTTAAATTTATCATTTATTTGAAAATTTTCATCGTACAAGTACATTATTTTATAGAAAAATCCTGAAAAAGTCTTTTAATATTTGGAAAAATAGTGTACAATGATATAAAAGGTAGGATTATGACAGAGAGTATTTTTGAAACAAACAAATCTGAAAAAATTATTTTAGATATATTAAAAGCTATTGATGAAAAAGATTATGCTAAGGCAAGAGAGGCTTCGGATAAGGCATATGAACAGTTTAAGTCTGAAAACTTTTTGGAAGGTATTTCTATAAGTCTTAGTTTGATTGCTTTTTTGGATTATTCTGTTGATAAAAATGCTTATGAGGCGTCTATTGCTTTGTTGCAGGATGCTACTTACATTGCAAAACGAGCAAATAGTGATAGTGCACTTTTGATTAATGAATTAATTTTGGGGAATGTAAATTTTTCAGAATCTAATAAGGATATTGCATTAATTCATTATAATAATGCTTTAAAGTTATCTGTTATAAGTGATAAATATTCTCTTTCAGATACAATAAATACTCGTATTCGTCAGTTGCAGAATAATATGGATTATTCGCTACCTACAAAAAGTGACCCATTAGTATCTCTTGTTAAGATAAGTCGTTCGATTACTGCTTTGACCGATATAGATGAGCTATTAAAGGTAATTGCAGAAGAAACAAAGAATGCTATACAGGCAGATAGATGTACTGTATTTTTGTGGGATAAAGATACTGACGAGTTATGGTCAAAAGTTGCATTAGGTATTGATTCTAGTAAAGAAATAAGATTTCCGGCAGATAAAGGTCTAGCAGGATATGTTGTTAAAACTGGTGAATCATTGAATATTGTTGACGCTTATAATGATTCAAGGTTTAACCCAGAGGTAGACTTGAAAACTGGTTATAAAACTAAGACAATTTTATGTATGCCTATTACTAACAACAATCGTGAAATAATTGGGGCGTTCCAAGTATTGAATAAAATTGATGGTGTGTTTACGAAAAATGACGAAGATTTACTTATAGCAATTGGTGGTAGTGCTAGTATTGCATTAGAAAATGCTCAATTGTTTGATAAGCAGCTTCAGATGTATCATGAGCAAAAGTTGTTATTTGATAGCTTTATTGATACTTTGGCAATGTCTATTGATGCACGTGATAAGATTACAGCAGGTCATTCAACAAGGGTAAGGTTATATTCAACTCTTCTAGCTCAGGAAATTAATATGGAACCAAAAGATGTTGCATTATTAGAAAAAGCAGCAATCTTACACGATATTGGTAAAATTGGAATTAGAGATTCTGTGTTACAAAAAGATGGCAAATTGACTGATGAAGAATATAGACACATACAAGAGCACGTAAGAATTACTCATAATATTTTGAATAGAATTTATATGTCGCAAGATTTTAGAATGATTACAGAAATGGCTTGTTCTCATCACGAAAAATGGGATGGTTCTGGTTATTATAGGCGCTTGAAAGGTGAAGAAATAACTTTGGGTGGACGTATACTAGCTGTAGCTGATGTGTTTGATGCAATTACTTCAAAGCGTCATTATCGTGATAAAATGCCGATAACAAATGTTATCAATATTCTTATGAAAGATTCCGGATCTCATTTTGATGCGTCTTTAGTAAATACGTTTTTATCTATTTCTGTTAGTAAAATCATAAAAGGGTTTTTATCCGAATCAGATGGTAAAATTAAACCTGAAGATGAGATTTTGTTAAGTGGTTATGATTTATACGCAATTCATAGGTTTGGAACAAGTGAAAATCGTACAGAAATTGAGCAAAAAGTTTGGGATTTATTCAATGCTTATTATATAGGTAGTGTGGAAGAAAGTGGAAAGGAAGCATAATGAAAAAAACAATGGTTTCTTTATTTCTATCTTCTTTTATAGTTTCTTCTGCGTGGGGATTTGATTTAGGTAATATAAAACCAGTTAATCCATTAGATGATAATTCTTCAACTTATCATGCGGTAGTTAATCAACCATCTTATGAATTAAAGGAGTTAAAACGAGGTGTATTAACTAAAAATGCTATTAAAAATCAGTATACGATTGCTATGGATAAGTTTATGCAAACAAATATTCGTTCTTCGTATTATGATTTTAAAATGTTGATTGATAATGTTGTTCCAAATGATTATATATACATGCGTTTGACTCAGGTAATGGCAGCAATCGGCTTTTTCTCATTAGCAGAATTGTCGATTTCAAAGATTCAGGATAATACGATAGCTTCTTATATACAGGAAGATGTTAAAAAATACTATTTTCCTAATTATCGCTTAACTCATAAAGATCAAATGTATTTGGCAGAAATTTTATCAAATATTATGTATAATGACCAAAGTAAAGAGGCTACTGGAGAGTTATTAAAGCAGACAGCTCTTTTATCTGATTCTGATTATGCGAATTATTTGGTAGCTTTTGGAAGTATGAAAAATGGAGATATAAAACAAGCAATTTCTTCTATTGATGATGCAATAGCTAAAAATCCTAAGAATATTAACTATAAAAGGTTAAAAGCTGAAATATATTCCCAATCAGAAAAACCGCAAGATGCAATAAAACATTTGCCATCTATTTATTCAGAACCAATAAATACTGTTATTTTTGATAAGCAATTGCATTCTTGTGAACAATATATTTTATATAAAGCTGCAAAGAATGATTATCTAAAAAAATACCATCTTGCTTATTACTATTATGATGAAGGCGAATTAAATAAGGCTCTTAGAGTTTTACAAACTTCTATTTCAAATAAAAAGAATATCAACAAAGATGTGTTTGCGCTTACAGCCTTGGTTTATTTTGATATGAAAGAATTTGAAAAGGCACAAGATTATGCGTTGAAATCTTTGGATATAGATTCTGCAAATGTTGAGGCTTTAATAATTTTAGGAGATATTGAAAAAAGAAATAATAATTTAGTTGCAGCAGAATCTTATTATAAAAAAGCGATGTCAAAAGATAAATCATATAGATCCCAAATTCGATTGGCACAAGTGTATGAAAAAAATGGGAATGTGAAAAAGGCAAAAGAATTATATTCAAAGGTACTAAAAGTTAGTTCAAAGTCTTATGAAGCATATTATCAGATGGCATTGTTAGAAAAAGATAGAGAAGTTGCATATCTGAAAAAAACTATTGCAATAAATCCAAATTTCAAAGATGCGTGGATTGATTTAGCAAAATTAGAGATATATAAAGATGCTTATGAGCAGGCTTTAACCTATTTGAGTGTAGCAAAATATATTGATGATAGCGATTATCGTTATTATTATTATCTAGGTTTGATATTGAAAAATAAAGGATTATTGGCTGAAGCAGATAGAAATTTTGAGAAAAGTTTGAAATTAAACCCTGATTATCAGTTGGCAAAAGAGGAATTAAAGATATGAAGAAAAATATTTTAATTGTAGAAGATCATGAGTTAACAAGATTTGGTTTAAAAACAACATTTGAAGATGTGGATTTTGTTGGTGAAATTTTCGAAGCTGCTTCTGCTGAAGATGCACTAGATATTTTTAAAAATACTTGTGTAGATATAGTAATAATGGATTTAGGCTTACCAAATATGAATGGAATTGATGCAACTCAAGCTATTCATAATATAAATAAAGATGCCAAGATAATTATATTAACTTCACATAATGATGAAAAGGAAGTTTTGAACAGTTTGAAAGCTGGTGCAAATGCTTACTGTTCAAAAGAAATTAATTTACAAAGATTGGTACAAGTTGTTCAGTCAGTTGCGGATGGTGCAGCTTGGTTTGATCCAAGTATTGCACATATAGTCTTGAGAGCAAGTGCAAAGTCTGATGTCGGTGAGCCAAATGTGAGTTATAAAGATTATGATTTAACTACTCGTGAAGCTCAAATCCTAAAACTGATGACGGAAGGTCATAGTAATATGGAAATCGCTCAACAACTTGTGATAAGTGTTAATACAACAAAAGCTCATGTTGCGAGTATCTTACAAAAGCTTGAAGTTGACGATAGATTGCAAGCAGCATTAAAAGCTTTGAAATATAAAATAGTTTAGTGTATTTTGTTAAATTTCTTATGTTACAATAGGTCAATTAAATCAAATAATTTCTTGACTAGAAAAGCAAAAGATGTTTTATTATTAGTTACATAGGATGAAATTAAGTAAGTATACTTGTTTAATTATTTAACGAATACCCAGTTTGTTGTTTTTTTAGTAATATATAAGTAGAAAATTAGTCATTTATAAGGAGATATGAATGTTAGATTATACAAAAGAAGAATTATTATCTTTGATAGAAAAGACCCCAGAAAAATTCAATGAATGGAAAAGAGATAGAGATGATGTCGATTTAAGTGAAGTTGATTTTTCAAATATGATAATTAAGGAAGTTGATTTTTCTAATGTTGATTTAAATTCAAGTTCGTTTTCTGATGCAAATCTATCATTGGTTAGTTTCTATGGTGCAGATTTGACTGCTGTTGATTTTACAAGAGCTGTTGTTACTGAATGTGATTTTTCTGAAAGCCTTTTTATTGGCGCAGATTGTAGTTATGCAGAAATCACATATTGTAATTTTACTGATTGTGATCTTGCAGGGACTATTTTTTCAGAAACAGATTTAACAAATTCAGATTTATCAGCTGCAGAAAATTTAAATTCTGCAAGATATGATAGTGATACTATTTGGCCAGATGATGATATGTTACCAGAAGGTTTTGATATGGCTTGTAATGATGATTTATCTTCTTTAAAAGATGATGAAGATTCTATGGTAGAAGATTATTAATGAGGGATTTTAATATGATAAAAGTTGCTGTATGTGGCGCTTATGGAAAAATGGGACAAGAAGTTTGTACTGCTGTCGAAGCTGATGAAATGACAACTCTTGTTGCAAAAATTGATATCCAAGGTGATGCTTTTCGTTCGATTGAAGAGGCTAAAAATGCTTGTGATATTGATGTTTTAGTAGATTTTACTCAACCTAAATCAATTTATGAAAATGCAAAATTTTGTATTAAAAATGGTATAAAGATTGTGGTAGGAACAACAGGTTTGAAGGATGAAGAAATTGAGGAATTGAAAAAACTCTCTTCTGAAAATTCAACAGGTTGTTTGATTGCGCCGAATTTTTCAACAGGTGCGGTTTTGATGATGATATTTTCACAAATGGCTGCAAAATATTTTGATAATGCTGAAATTATTGAATTGCATCATAATCAAAAGAAAGATGCTCCATCAGGTACGGCAATAAAAACAGCCTTAATGATGTCTCAAGCAAAAGAAACATTTAAAAAAGGTAATTGTGCAGAAACTGAAACAATCGAAGGTTCTCGTGGTGGAACTTCTTATTCTGATATTCAGATACATTCAGTTAGAATGCCTGGTTATATAGCTTCTCAAGAAGTTATATTCGGTTCATCTGGTCAGGTGTTTAAAATTAGACACGACTCAATGGATAGAAAATGTTATATGGGCGGTGTTCTTATGGCTGTAAAACACGTATTTACAAATAATGACTTTGTTTATGGCCTCGAAAATATTATGCAATAAAAATTTTTCTAAAAAAAAGCCCCGCATTAGCGGGGTTAAAATTTTTCTAGGAATTAGGAATAGGATAATGTCTCTCTTTAATCTATTTAAACGGAATTTAAATCTCTCTTTTAATATCTCTCGTGTTTATTTAATGTTTACATATATATAAAGTATATATAAAGTATGTAATTTCAATTGTTATGTTTTTTGTTACATTTCGTAATCTTTTATTGTGTTTGTAGCAATTAATTATATTGATTATATTTGTATGTTTGTGTAGTGTGAAAGTTTTAAAAGGAGTTATAGAAATGCAAGTTCAAAACAATTATTCCCCATCGTTTTCAGGTATTCATATTAAAACCTCTGCGATGAACAATGTTCAACAGAATTTAAGTCGTAGAATTGCTGATATGCTAGATTATACAGATGAATATGTTAAAGCTGCAGATACTGTAGATGTATATTTTTTACCTGGTAAGTCTGAAAAATCCGTTGTTGTGAAATTTATGGATTCCTTTAGTGATATGTTTTTCCGAAAAGGGAAGGATCCGGTAAAAACATCTATTCATAGTGAAAGAAGTAACTATACAACAGCAGTTGATGATATTAGAGCTAAGTTAAAAGATATTGATACAGGAAAAATTGATACTCCAATATATGATGAACAAAGATTATTAGATGGTACAACAGATTTAGCAAAATTAGATCCTGATGTGTATGCAGAGTTAACAGATGATGTTGTTGAGTTAAAATCAACATTGGGTCAAGAATCTGCAGAAAGTATTGCATTAGATATTTATCAAAGGGCAAAGAAATTATTTAGTGATCCTGAATTTTAATAAAAAAAGGAGCCAATCGGCTCCTTTTTTTATAGTTATTTAATTGCAAAGGTCATGTCTGCTTCTACGCAAACTTTTCCATCTACTGTTCCAACTCCGTGGGCTTTACATACAGGTCCTTTTAATTTTGTTAATTCAATAGACATTTCAAACCTATCTCCAGGTCTTACAATGTTCTTAAACCTTGCATTTTCAACACCTGCGTATAGCGCTAGTTTACCTTCAAACTGAGGAAGTGTTAATAATATTGGCGCTGCGCATTGAGCCATTGCTTCTAATTGTAACACTCCTGGCATAATTGGATTATTAGGGAAATGACCTTGGAAAAATTCTTCATTCATTGTTAGGTTTTTATACCCTTTTGAATACTCTCCAGGTACGCATTCTGTAATTTTATCAACTAATAAGAACGGGTATCTGTGAGGTAACATTTCCATAATTTGTATTATGTCAAAACTTAATACTTCTTTAGTTTCTTCTGACATTTTTCTCTCCTTATATTTCTATTAATTTATCTTTCAACATTTTTGCAACTTTAACGTGTACGGCGTGTCCAGCTTCTTTTGCAAGAATTTGGCAACGTAGATTAAGTGGATTAACTCCAGTTAAATATAAATCACCAACCAAATCAAGTATTTTATGTTTAATTGGTTCATGTTCTGAGCGAAGTTCTGTTGTATAACCGCCGTCATCAGTTAGTCCAACAGTGTTATCTTGGGTAACACCCTGAGCAAATCCAAGCATTTGATATTTTTTTAGATCTCTGTAAAAACCAAATGTTCTAGCTTCGATTATTTCATATTTGTTCTTTGGATTGTAATTGACAAATCTTCTTGTTAAGTCAGGATGCTCATAATTAACCGCATAAGACATAAATAAATTATCATTACTTGGCAAAATTACAAGACTTGTTTTCCCGTTAATATAATATACTGGTTCGGATACTGTGTAAAATTGTTCTTTTGCAAAAAATGGTTTATCTGTTCCAGCCTCTTTTATTGCTTCAACCCACTGTAGAGCGCTACCATCTAAGATTGGAACTTCTTCTTCGGACATACAAATATCAACAGAGTCGATGTGACAAAATGCTAAAGCTGCAGACAAGTGTTCAGTGAGCATTGCTCTGGCTTTTTTAGAGCCTAAAACAACGCAATGATCTGTGGATACTACGTTATCAACGCTTGCAGTGAATGAGTCTTTATCTTTTACAAAGTATCTTATTTGTCCTGAATTAGATGGAAATAATGTAACCTCGCAAGGTTTATTTTTCATTAATCCATTTCCAACAAGTTTTACTTCTTTTTTTAGTGTTACCATTGGTTATTAGTCCTCTTGATGAGCTTCTTCAAAAGATTTTAGCATTGGTTCAAATTTTCTGAATTTTGCAAAAATTTCTTGAGCATCTTTCATTGTTTTTAGTTGTTTAATGAAATCTTTTCTTGGTACTGCAGGGATACCAATGATGATTGATTTTGCTGGGAATGATTTTGTTACCCCAGCTTTTGCAGTAATGATTGTATCTGAACCGATTTCGATATGGTCAGCTAAGCCGGCTTGACCAGCAATAACTACTCTATCTCCGATTACGCAGCTTCCTGCAATACCAACTTGAGATACAATTAAACAACCTTTACCTATGCGACAGTTGTGGCCAATCATAACAAGGTCATCAATTTTAGTATTGTCGCCAATTATTGTATCTTCGATTGTTCCACGGTCAATAGCTGTATTAGCTCCTATTTCAACATTGTTTCCGATAACTACAGATCCAATTGATGGGATTTTGAAGATAACTTGTTCAACGTCAGCTTCTTTAATTTCACCATCTTGTCTTGCTGATTCAATATTGTTTGGATTTTCTGTAACAAAACTGAAACCGTCTGCACCTAATGAAACACCGTGTTGTAAGATTACGTCGTTGCCGATACGTACTCTATCGCCAATGTTTACACCTGGGTGGAAGAAACAGTTTGTTCCGATTTTTACATTACTTCCTATGTATGAATTTGCTAAAATTTTTGTATTATCACCTATTTCTGCATTAGGGGAAACTACAACATTTGGCCCGATACATACATTTTGCCCAAGTTTTGCAGTTGGGTCAACCACTGCTGTAGGGTGAATATCTTTATTAACAACAGGTGGTACGTAGAATAAGTTTAAAAGTTTCATCATTGCAAGTCTAGGTCTCTCAACTTCAATTGTAGTAAATCCTTCTATTTGTACCCCTAGTGGAACTAAGGCAGCTTTAGCTTTTGATTTTGAAAGATTTGCAATTTCTTCTTCTCCTAAAGCTAGTGCTAATGTGTTTTCGTCACTAAGTAAAGGTGGTGCGATTTGTTTAATTTCAGGGCTTTGTGCTTTTGTTAACATACCGCCTACAATTTGTGTGATTTCTTCGACTGTAAATGATTTCATTTTACCTTCTCCTTATATGTTTATTCTTCTTTCATTTTTTGTATTGTTGATGTTGTGGATTTGCCTTCCACAAATGTAATAAATTCTACTCGAGTATTATTTTTTTTCATAATATCGGCTTCAGGCAATGTTTCCATTGTGTAGTCTGCACCTTTTGTGTAAACATCCGGTTTTATTTCATCTAATAAGGTTGCTGGGCTATCCTCGTCAAATAGGACTACATAATCAACACATGATAAAGCACATAAGATTTCTGCTCTATCATTTTCATTGTTTATTGGTCGAGTAGGTCCTTTTATCGAACGAACGGATTTATCAGAATTTAAAAGCACTATGCTATAATCAGCAAATGATTTTGTTTTTTGTAGATATCTCACATGTCCAACGTGTAGAATATCGAAACATCCGTTTGTTGTTACAACTGTTTTACCACTTTTATGCAGTTTATCGACAAAGTCGGCTACATTTTCTCTTCTAAGAACTTGTCCCATAAAATATACCCTCTAATTCCCTTATTATATAATAAAAACGACTAATAAGACTTCTTTTTTAACAAAAAGTAATAAAAAATCCCTGAATTTCAGGGATTTTTTATTTTTAGAAGTGTTTATTTAAAAATCTTCCAACTCTTGTTTCTGGATTTACAAAATCTAGTATAAATTTCGGAAGTTTTTTTAATTTTATTTTTTCTGGTTTACAATGGCTTGAGTTTAATTTATCCATAATAAGTACTCCTGCTCTATGAGGTTCAGGATTTGTTATTATGACTCTTTTTGCTTCTTTTACAACTGGCTTTATTGTAAGTTTCGAAATATTCATTATTTTTTTCCTTTAAATGATTAGTACAATTCCATTTCAATAACTTTTTTACAAATTCTAACAGTGTTCAATGCTGCGCCAATTCTGATATTATCAGCTACGCACCACAATGAAATACCGTTTTCAAATGCTAAATTTTTTCTGATTCTACCAACAAATACAGGATCAACACCTGAAGCATCTCTTGTTGTTGGGTATTCAAAATTTTCAGGGTTATCAATTACAGTTAATCCGAATGAATTTTTAAGAATTTCACGAACTTCATCAGGGTTAACAGGTTTTTCAAATTCAATATCTACAGCTTCTGAGTGTCCATTGTATACTGGAACCCTTGCTGCGGTACAAGAAATAGGTAAATCTTGTGGTAAATGAAGAATTTTTTTAGTTTCTTTAACAACTTTCATTTCTTCTTTCGTATAGCCATTTTCACAGAAGACATCTATTTGAGGAATTACGTTGAAAGAAATTGGTTTTTTGAATGCTTCATTTGTAAATTCTTCACCTGCTAGTGTTGCTTTTGTGTTTTCGGTTAATTCATTTATAGCTTTAATACCTGCTCCTGATACAGCTTGGTATGTAGAAACTAATAATTTTTTAATACCAAATTTTTCATGAAGAGGTTTTAATACTAGCATTAGCTGTGATGTTGAACAGTTAGGGTTTGCGATAATACCTTTGTGTTTTCTTAAATCTTCATCATTAACGTAAGCTATTACAAGTGGTACATCCTCTTCCATTCTAAATGCTGAAGAATTGTCGATAAGTACTCCGCCTCTTTTAACAATTTCTGGAGCAAATTTTTGTGAAGTTGAACCACCCGCTGAAGCTAATACGATATTTACTCCGTCAAAACTTTCAGGGGTTGCTTCTTCTACTGTATATTCTTTCCCTTGAAAATTGATTTTTGAACCTGCAGATTTTGCACTTGATAAGAATTTTATTGAATTAAATTCGATGTTTAATTCATCAACTATTTTAGTAATTTCTCTTCCTACAACTCCTGTTGCACCTAAAATTGCAATATTAGCTTTTTGTTTTGACATGATTATTTCCACCTCCGCTGTGTAATCTGTTTTCTAATATTACTATATCAATGCTATTTAGCAAGATAGGCGAAGAGTTTTTTTTTTATTAAGAGTCGTTAGTTTGAAGTCTGAGCAAAAATAATTAGTTTAATCTCCAAGATATTTTTGCAGTGATTCCTTATTAAAAACTTCGACACTATTTTGAGAGTGAATAAATACCATACCTGAAAGGATTGATTTTAGCGTATCAAAATCTGAGAAAGACATTTTGTTTCTCAAGTCTTCCATATTGTTTGCTAAAAATTCCATAATAATAGTTTTATCATTGTATACAAGGTTTGAAAAATAATCGAACGATTCTTTTGATTTAATACCTTCTAAATAAATGATATCAGGGTTTTGAAATTCAATAAATCTTGCAGCTTTATCCATATTAAAACCGACATTTTCATTAAATTCGCATTGATTGACTCCTGAAAGTTCGTATTTTGAAATACTTTCAAGTGTCATGATATTTTTGTACTTCGATTTAGCAGCTTCTAATAATAGTGAATATATCACGTGTGTTTTTCCGCTTAATGAAGAACCGCAAACTAAAATGATTCCAGGATTGTCTAAAGCTTGTTTAACTTCTGATAATTCGTTATTATTTGTAATAATCTTATCTAAGCTTTTTGGCGGTTTGTAGATCTTTAAGAAAATTCTTTCTCCCATAATTGTTGGGAATGTTGAGACACTTGCTATTACAATTATGTTATCTACTTTAAAACATAACTTCCCTAATTGTGGAACTTCTGATACTGAGGGATCTAATTCTGATAGCGTTTTTAATTTTGCAGTGAATAATGTAACAAGTGCTGTCGGAATAATACCTTTATTATTTAGTAGACCTTGCTTTTTGAAGTTTACGCCCAATCCGTCTTCTTCACCTTGAAATGTTACTTCGTGGATATCTTCAAGAATCGCTTGTTTTAGTATCGCTCTTATAATTTTTTGGATATGATTATCACTTAAATCTTCCTTGTGAAGTTCATCTTGCCAATCATAGTCAATATTTGAATTTGTAGAAATGTTGCCGACAGTAACATCGATTTTGTATGATTCATCGATTTTTTTTAGTATACTTTCTTCTGAAGAAAGGACTGGGTCGATTTCACATTCTGCACTTTCCATAATTTTATCAATAGCAAATAGGTCTCTAGGGTCAGCCATTGCAACTGTTAAAGTGTTCTCAATTTTGAAAAGGGGTATAATTTTATATCTGCGAGCGTCTGAATAATTTATGTATTTTAGACATTTAGGATCTAGTTGATAATCGTTCAAATCTACAAATGGTGTGTGTAATTTAGATTCTAAGAACTTAATAAGTTGAGTTTCTGTCAAAAATCCGGAATTAATAAGTGCTTGACCAATATTTATTCCTTGAGCGTTTGCAATCTCTTCTGCTTGTTCAACTACTTCGTATTGAACAAGTCCTTCTCTAACTAAATCATATTTTAATGTTTCAAGCGTTTTATTTGTGATTATATTCATATTATTCTTTCGCTTCTAAATATTTTTGAACAACTTTAACCACTTCGTCAAGATCGAATGGTTTTGTGATGTATTCATCTGCTCCAGTTTCTTCGCCAATAAGTTTATCTTCTTCTTGTGAGCGTGCTGTTATCATTAGTATAGGAATGTTTTTATACTTGGTGTCAAACTTTAAAAGTCTGCTGATTTTAAACCCATTAATTCTTGGCATCATTACATCTAAAATGATTAAATCTGGAACAATTTCTCTTGCTAATTTTAATCCATCTTCGCCATTGTATGCGCAATAACAAGTGTAATCACAGTTTTCAAGTACAAATTTTAGACTTTCTACTATATCTTGTTCGTCATCTACTATTAGAATCTTTTTCATACTTCTCCCTAATCCTTTTAAAAATAGTATAGCACATGTTTGCAAACAGTGTAAATGATGTTACAATTCTTTTGTAAGGTATCGAAATGTTAGAACGAAAAATAAATTTAAAAAGAAATTCTTGTTTGTTATTTTTAGCAACTTTTTTGCCACTAGTTTTTTGGTCTGGTGTTATTGCAATATGGGCGTATTTTGGTTTTAATTCGGAAATTTCTAAATGGATTTCTTTTTTGGGATTTGTTATAGCTTTTGTTTTTTCGGTTCGTGTTGTTGTGAAAAATAAGGGCTGTCTTGCTTTTAGTGAAGACGGTATAAGTGTTAATGGTAATGAAAAAATATTGATTATTGATGTTAAAAATATTGTTTGTGATGATAAATCGAGACGTATAAATTTGATATTACAAAACTATGAGCGAATTACTTTAGTGAATTTTTCTTATGTTTCTCAGTTAGGTTATGGTATTTACCACAAGGTAAAGGCTGAATTGTGTAGGTATTATCCTGAAAAAACATCGCATTTTGAGGATGTTTCTATTCATAATTATATAAAAACAGGTTTGATAAGTGATAATGTAGAACGAGAAGAATCCTTTGGTAGAGCTCGTTTGGCAATGCTATTGTTTTTCGAATTAGTTTTTACTTTCATACCATTGAGTTTAGGGATTATTTCAACAGCTTGGGTTTTTTGTAAATTTTTAATTCTATTATTGCAAGCTTTTGTACTGCTATTAAACATCTTTAAGTAAAAGTTTTTCTTAATGATTTATAAGTTCTCTGGTTAAAGCCCTTATTTCTGAGTCAATTTCAAATATTTCACTAATAGTTGGGGTTTTGATAATGTTATGAGATTCCATAATTTTTTCGGTGATTGTATATATGTCAAATAAATTTATTTGTCCATTTAAGAATGCGAATACAGCTTCTTCGTTTGCTGCGTTAAGGCAAACTGTTGCGCTACCACCAGCTTGTCCGGCTTGGTATGCCAAGTTTAAACTTGGGAACTTTTTAAAGTCGGGTTCTTCAAAATCAAGTCTTGCAATTTCTGAAAAACTGAAACTTTTAGATTTAATTCCTTCAAATTTTTCAGGATATGTAATTGCGTATTGGATAGGAATATGCATGCTTGGTAATCCTATTTGCGCAATTACGCTACCATCAACGTATTCAATTGCAGAGTGAATAATGCTTTGTGGATGAATTACAACATCGATTTTATCATATGGCATGTTGAATAAGTGGTGTGCCTCAATGATTTCTAAACCTTTGTTCATTAATGTTGCTGAATCAACGGTGATTTTTTGTCCCATATTCCATCGAGGATGAGCTAGTGCTTCTTTGACGGTAGCTTTTTTCATTTCGTCTGTTGTTTTATGTAAAAATGGTCCACCGCTTGCGGTTATTATAAGCTTTTCAACTTGTGAAATATCTTTTATGCATTGATGAATTGCACAGTGTTCGCTGTCTACTGGTACGATGTTTACGTTTGCTTCTTTTGCTTTTTGCATAACAATATTACCAGCCATAACAAGTGTTTCTTTGTTTGCTAAAGCGATGTCAGTGCCATTTTCGATAGCTTTTAGAGTTGGTCGTAATCCTATTTTGCCAGAAACGGCAACAAGAATTATATCATTTTCTTTGTTTGTGCAGATTTCATCTAATCCCTCTTCCCCATATAGGATTTTGGCGTGATGACGACCTTTTATATTATCTGGGTTGCAAGAGCAACAAACATATTTTGGATTATATTTTTCTGCTTGTTGTTTTAGTAGTTCGGAATTTTTTCCGCCGGCAAGTGCAATAATTTCAAATTTATCTTGAAGTTTGTCTATCACTTCAAGTGCTTGTGTTCCAATTGAACCGGTTGAACCCAGTATACTAATTTTGATTTTTTTGTTACTCATATTTTGATTATATTACAAAAGTTCTTTTTCAATGATTTTATTTTCTATAGATTCGGTTACGACAGGTAGTGCAAAGTGGAAACTTGAACCCTTATTTTCTTCGCTATCGCACCAAATGGTTCCTTTGTGAGCTTTGATTAATTGTTTTGCAATAGGTAATCCGAGCCCAGTACCTCCAACTTTTCTAGATAAAGAATTTTCAATCTGAGTAAACTTATCGAATGCTTTCAATAAGTTTTCTTCTTTTATGCCGATTCCTTCATCTACTACACTTACGATAATGTAGTTGCCGTTCAAAGCTTTTAATTCGTTCGCAAAATAAGGATTTGGGATAATATCAGTTGCATTTTTAAGTTCTGATTTGATGGTTATATTTTTCCCGCAAGGGGTGAATTTTATTGCATTAGAAACAAGGTTTGTAAGTACTTGACCAAGTCTTTGGGAATCTGCGTAGATGTTTGGTAGTTCTTCTTGTTCTTCTGTATTAAATGTGATTTCGTGTTCTTTTGCAACACAATCAAAGTTGGAACGAACATTTTCTATTACAGTATGGATATTTATTAGTTTGTAATTGAAATCCATTTTCCCGGCTTCTATTTTGTTGATATCTAAAATGTCATTAATTATGTTTGTAAGATTTTCGACATTTCTTTTTGCCATATCAATAAACTTCATTGCGTTTTCTTCGAGTTTTCCGCATCGTCCACTTGCAAGAATGCTGAGCGCATTTTTTATAGGTGTTAGCGGTGTTCTTAGTTCGTGTGATACGATTGAAATAAATTCAGATTTTACTCTTTCCAATTTTTCGAGTTCTTCATTCTTTTTGGTTATTTCTTTATATAAGTTGGCGCTCTTTAATGGGAGTGAAACCTGTTGAACGATTGTTTGAAAATATGTTGCATCATCTGTTGTGAATGGTCTTTCTTTGAAAATTTCGATACAGCCAAATAGTTCATCCCCACTTTCAATTGGTGCAAACATATTATCATAATGAAATATATCAAAGGTGAATTTTGTATGTGGGTCTTTAATATTTTTTATTATTTTTAAATTGTTATCATTAATCTCAATATGTGAAGTTTGGTTTTTAAAAATTGATTTGTAATTTAATACAGAGCGAAGTTTTAGTGCGCTCATGATTTCATCTGAAATATCGTAAAGAGAGTTAACTAAAAGTACCGGTTCATTATCGTAATCTAGTGTAATTGTGCAAGTTAAATCAAAGCTTAAAGACTTATCCAAGCCTTCAATCATAAAATTTAAAAGGTTTTTAGAGTCAAGAGAACCTGCAAATTGTGAGCTTGTATTGTAAAGTACGTTTAATCTGTATAGACTATCTGCCAAATCTTTGTTATTTATAGATAAACTGTCTAACTTAGATTTGTTTTTCTTGAAGGTATCGATAGTTGTTAATATTAAATTGTCAGTATAGCTTTTTAAAATATATCCATTGACGTTTTTAGCGATTTCATTCTCGATGTTAGTGCCATCGGTAAGTAATAAAATTTGGGAGTTTTCTAGTTTTGTTTTTATCTTTTTTATCACCAAGTTTACATTTAAATTATCTGCAATATCGTCAATGATTACGATATCAATTGGTGTAAGCTCAATTAAATCCAAGATTGAAGTGAGGTTGCAGCAAGAATTGAAACTATAGTCATTATTGGATAATAAGGACTTGTATTTGTTGTATATGTTATCATTCTCACTTATTAGTAATATATTCCCCATATTTCTATTTTATTCTGCATATAAAAAAGTGCAAGTTTTTAAGCAAAAGGTGAAATTTACATAAAATTTTAGTGTAAAATTTTGTAAACGGTATAAGTAAAATATTTCGAAAAATGTTTGTAAGATGAAAGTTTTCAGTTCTGTCAAGTCCGTATTTTATACTTATTTGTAGATGGCAAAAAGTATGAATTTTGTAGTGATATTGAGTCGTTTCTTAAAGGTCCTCCTAAAGCTGAAACATATTCAGAATTAGCAGATAAGTTTTTATTCCCAAAATTTGATAAAGATAAAAATATAGAGGTCGTATATTTTACATCAAATTCTGTTATAGATAATGAGCACAGGGAAAAATTTGATTTTGAAGATGAAAAAGATTCATCATTGATTCCCATGCCATTTGTTGAGCAAATATTGGTTTATGGTACTTGTTTGAGGCTAAAAGCAAATCCTCAGTATTTCAAATCCCCGTATTGGATGAGCATGTATAAAGAAGCTTTGGCAAATCTTAGATCAAAGACATCTATATCTGCTAAGAATGCACCGGTAGTAAAGATATTTAGGAATTAAGGGTAAAAAAAACAGGAAGTCCTTTTCATTCCCCCCTGTTAAGATTTACACTAGCCGAAATATAAATAGCATGTTCATTATACAAGTAATTAGTGAAAAATACAAATTATGATAAGAAATGTAAAGAGATGAAACAATTAACACAACAACAAAAAAGATTTGTAAGCGAGTATATAAAGACGTTAGATGGAGAATCTGCGGCGAAAAAATCGGGATATAAATGTAAAGATTTAAAAGGCTTTGTGGCTACTTTGTTAGAAAAAGATTACATAATTCATGAAATTAAAATTCAATTAAAACTTCAGATTGAAGCATTAAATGTTCAAAAAGGTTATGTGATTCAAAAATTATTACAAATTGCTGAGTTTTCTCTTGAGCAAGAAGATATTCTTGATAAGGACGGTAATATTACCGGAAAAAGAAAGTTAAGAGATTTGTCAGCTGGTCTAAAAGCCTTAGAAGCTTTATGTAAATATCTTGGTTTTTCAGTAAGTCAGATTGAAGATGAGTATCGTGAAGCAAAAATTATTACCATTGCAAATCTTAATGATGGAAAAATTTAATTTAAGAAAGGTTTTTATGAAAAATAATGCAGATATTGAAAAAATATTATTGAAGGATTCTTTATTTGAAGAAATGGTTAAAACAAAAATAGAGCAAGATTTTAAAAATGAATTGGAGCAATCTAAAAAGTTAAAAGAGAAAAGTGTAATAACAGATATAAAGAAAGTTCCGAAAGATAAATTATTTACTAAATTTGCGACGTATGAAGTTATAAATAAAAATAGCAAGACTAGATCGTATATAAATGGAGTTCAAGCAGAAGGTTATTTGGGCGCTCAAAGTGCTGTACGAACAAGTCTTTTGGCTGGAGATGTTGACTCTTTTGTATGTAAAAATTGCTACGTAAAATTTATCAAAGTAATGATATAGTATGTGTAAATTTATACTGTTGAGTAACTCTACAAGAGATGCATTTTTATGTTATATGCCTTTTGTAAAGCGCTGCTGGGATAAATATGGTAAGTACTTTCAGGATGATTTTTCACTTGAATTTTCTGAATGTAATTTTTTAAAAATGCTAAAGAATTGTTATTTTTGGGTAGTTTTAGATTCTGCGGGGAATTTTAAAGGATTTGTTTTCTTGGATAATTTCGTTGGAGATGAAAAACATTTGTATAGCGCAGAGGTAACAACATGTTTCGATAGAAGCGCTTGGGGAATTTTCCCAAGGTATAGTGCAAAAATT
>JAZLBN010000055.1:0-8815 GCA_045613725.1 Candidatus Gastranaerophilaceae bacterium | reverse complement strand
CCTAAACCCTTTGCAATATCTGCAGGTGACATAGTAGTTTTTTGTAAATGACCCGACACAAAATCACCCGCAGACAAAACTAAATCAGGATTTTGAGAATTTATTAAATCAACAATTTTTTCTAAACGATTTTGCTGATGTGGTTTTATATGAAAATCACTAGCAAAAACAATTTTAATCCCGCTTAACTCTTTATCTTGGATTGTATAATTAGTAACTACGAGTTTTTCTGGTTCTATAAATATGCTATAAAAACTTAACCCTAAAATTATAAATATTGTTAAAATAATTGATAGTTTTTGTTTCATCATTACTTCCTTAATTTTGAATTGTGTTAATTACATCATAGTTTTAGTTTGCATTAATAAGAAGTCGTTCATTTTATTTCTTATTGTGTTAATCTGAACTTTTTGTCACGAAATAAAAAACAAGGGCGATAACTATAACGTGATAAATATTTTCAAATTCTGGGCTTTTCAAAAACAGATATATTATACTTAATTTGAATAAGATTTTCATTAAACCACCAATAATAAAATTAAGTGGTATTTGGTTACGTAGAGTTGTTGTTTGATTTAAATTATTTCTAACATTTGTGTACATAATTTTATTTCCTTTTTCTTTTGAGTAATAACTTATGTTTATATAATCTCTTATTAATGCGACACATATGGACATAGTGTAAAAATAATGTTAAAATTATCCAAAAAGGAGATTTGCATGGAAGATAAACCAAGATATTCAAGGGTTTCAGATATTTTAGATTTGGCAATTTTTATGTCTTCAAAAGTTCAAGGAGTTACGATAAACGAAATCGCTCAAAGATACAATGTTTCTCGTCGCACGGCTGAACGTATGAGAGATAGTTTGACCTGTATTTTCCCTCAGATTGATGAAATCGAAACCAATGATGTTCAAAAACATTGGGGGTTTACTAATTATTCGATTAGTCAATTAATCTCGTTTACACCAAAAGAACTTGCAAATCTTGAGCAACTTCATCGCAGAACAACTAATAAAGAGTTGAAAGATGAGTTGCGTAAAACTGTTGAAAAAATCAAGACATTTAATCGTAAGAATATAAATTCTGTTGAGAGTAATATTGAACTTATTATGCAAACTGAGGGTTATGCAGTCCGCCAAATGCCTCAATATAAAATAAGCTTAGACACGCTAGATGTAATTAGAGAAGCCGTACAAACATCAAAAATGGTTACAGGAATTTACCACGATAAAGAACGTTTAATCGAGCCTTTGGGTATGATTTATGGTGAAAAAATATATCTAGTTGCTCGAGAAAAAGCTAAAGGTGATAAAATTTATAACTATTTATTACATAAATTCAGCGACTTAAAACTAACAGAAAAAATATTTGATAAAGGTGATTTCGATTTGCAAGCTTATACAAACTTGTCATTTGGAGTTTATCACGGCGAAGTTTTAGATGTTAAATTATCATTTAATAAAGAACTTGCAGAAGAAGCCAGTAAGTACAATTTCCACCCAACTCAGAAGGGCAAATATAAGGAAGACGGTACTTTTGAGGTAAGTTTCAAGGCAAGCGGTAGCAAAGAAATTATCTGGCATGTATTCAAATGGGGCGCTGGATGTAAAATAATGGCACCAAAATCTCTCAAAAATGAATACAAAAAATATCTCCAAGAGAATTTGGCAAATTTTGAGAATAAATAAATCTCTATTCTTCAAGTGAGTCTGGCATATTAAAATCTATTCCATTTTTGAGTGCATAATTCAACAATTTTACAAGCCCTGTAGATTTTGCTATTGTTGATAACTTTACCGCACTATAATTTCTTTGATTAAAACAACTTGCTTCTTCTTTTCCATCAAGAATATCAAGAGAACTACATTGATAGCGATTCAAGACTGTATTAAGACCGTTATAAAATGAATCACTGAAGTTTATATTTTTTGTTTCACTGAATGAAATATCATAAATACCATAATTTTCAGCCCTTGCGATTATTGCCTTAAATCCATATTCTAAATCATCCATTCGCCAATGTATAAGAATAGGATTTTTTAATTTGTTGAAAAAATTAACAAAATCCATTAAAAGTTGTTTTTCTGCATCAATTAAACATTTACCTTCAAGAATATAATTATGCAAAGCAAATACATGTTTTTCTGATGTTTTTAAATTTGTCATTGCAATACAACCAATTGTCGGCGCAACAGCTCCGCCACAATAAAATCCACCACAAGAATAATGGATAGAGTAAGTTTCTCGTTCTTTTCCTTTAATTAATAATCTGATTTCGTCCATATCTTGCTCCTTATTTTTAATTTCATAACTTTATTATTACTTAAAGATACGTCAAATATGGATGTAGGGGTTTAGGTTTAATTTTTAGTATCAGAATATATCAAGATATTAAACAAATAAAAATAGCAAGGGAGAGATTCGAACTCTCGACCTCACGGGTATGAGCCGTGCGCTCTCGCCAACTGAGCTACCTTGCCATAAGTCTTTTTCCTATTTAGTTTCCAACGATCTTAGACCGCATAAGTTTATTCTACATGAAGAAAAATTTTTTTCAAGTATTTTTTAGAAAAAAGGAGAACTTTATAAAGTTCCCCTCTTTCTATTACCTTTTATCTGTCGTTTTGATTATATGCCAACCAAACTTTGTTCCGACAGGATCAGATATTTGACCAACCTTCAAATCAAATGCTGTATCCGCGAAAGATTGTACCATTTGTTTACGATTAAAATAACCCAAATCTCCACCTCGCTGTCCTGATGGGCACAATGAATAGTGTTTTGCAGCATCTTCAAATGAGATTTCACCATTTTGAATATCTTTTTTAATCTGCATAGCTTCTTTTCTACTATTAACCAATACATGACTTGCCCTAACCTCTTTTACGTTTAAATTTGGGTTAAAATAACCCTCGGCAAAAGAACTATGACCAGAAAATACTATTCCTACTAATAAAAATAATTTTATTATATTTTTCATATTATCTCCTTTTATCTACTATCAATAACATTTTCTACACTACAATTGAATGGTTCTCAAAACAAAATAATAACGATAATCACCCCAATATACTATCAGAGAAATAAAATTATTATCTAAATCCGATGCTTCTAAATATGTATCAGGAATCGGATCTCGTTTTGAACTTTTGAACTTCTTACCTATAAATTTTAATGTTTTTTCACGAATTAACTGAACTTTTGTCATCTTAATCTGCGGTAAATGATCCTTGTAAAAATCAACAGGAACCATTTCCTTCTTATAACAAGGAATTATATATTTAACCTTACCTTGTTGTTTAAATAAAATATACCAAGATCCTTGATGTTCTCGTGGGGTTAACAAATAATACCCAGGCTCAATTGCAATAGTTTTGAAAAATAATGGTGTTGTTAACCTAAATAACGGATATGGTGACCAAGTTGAATGCATAGTATCGGTATATTCTTCAGGATCTATATTATGCATATATTTAAATTCAGGCACTGGCATATCTCTATACATTTGTTCAATATCAATATCTTCTGTATATTCATCTGGGGCAATTTCTTCAGCATTAACATCTTCTGGATAAGACGTTGTTTTTTGCTCTTCTGCACAAACTGGATTTGCCACCATTAACAAACCAAAAAATGCCAAAAATATAATTTGTATAAACTTCTTCATATCATAATTTTAATATTTTTTTATCTAAAATCAATCATTCTAATAATTGATAGTAAATAACTCTAGCGTAGATTAAAACATTATGGTAAAATAACTATATGGATAGATTAGAATTTATAAATGCAAAAAGAATTGTTGTAAAACTAGGTACAAATGTACTAAGAAACGATCAAGGTTATGTATCATTACCAAGAGTTTATACTTTTATTGAAGATATCGCAAACCTTGTAAACGCAGGAAAGCAAGTTATCGTAGTAACCTCAGGCGCTGTTGGGTTAGGTAAGAAAAAACTTGGACTCGATAATACCCAAGGAACAGCACTTAAACAAGCCTGTGCCGCTATCGGACAAGGAAAATTAATGTCCATTTATGAAAATGGTTTTGAAACCTATGGTCTTACTGCCGCACAAATACTATTAACAGAAGATGACTTCTCTGTACGTGAAAGATATTTAAGCCTCAGAACGACGCTTAGCAAACTTCTTGAACTGGGAGCAATTCCAGTAATCAACCAGAATGATACTGTTTCAACTCTAGATGTTGCTTTGCGTTATGTTAAAGAAGATTTACAAGTTTGTTTTTCTGATAATGATAAACTTTCTGCACTTGTAGCAAGTGAACTGGATGCTGATTTACTTATTATTTTATCAGATATTGATGGTCTATATGACGACAATCCTAAAACCAACCCAAATGCAACTTTGATAAAATCTGTCAGTGAAATTGATGATAAAATTTTATCAGTAGCATCAGGCGTTTCAGATGGAGGTAGAGGTGGCATGGAAGCAAAATTAAAAGCCGCAAAACTCGTTACTCGTTTTGGTGGTAAAGTTCTAATTGCAAATGGGAAACAGCCATATATCATTAAAAGAATCTTTGAAGGCGAAGACTTGGGCACAATGTTTTTACCATCAAATGAAAATCTATCAGATAAAAAGCGTTGGATAGGATATGCTACAAACATTGTTGGTAAAATTATTGTCAATAATGGGGCAAAAGAAGCATTACTTGCAGAAAAAAGCTTACTACCTATCGGCGTTGTAGAAGTAATTAATACCTTTAAAAAAGGAGATGTTATTTCGATCCTTGACGAAAATAAAAATGAAATAGCTCGAGGCATAGTAAATTACGATTCCGAATCTTGCAAAAAAGTCATTGGTTCACACTCTGATAACATTGCAGAAATTTTAGGTTTCAAGAATTATGATGCGATTATAACAAGAGATAATATTACTATTCTTTAATTTTGGAGAAAATATGAATAACGATTTTATAAAAATTGCAAAAGCCGCTAAAAAAGCGTCTTTAGAAATTGCAGACATTTCATTTGAACTAAAAAATGAAGCTTTAAATAAAATTGCTGAAATGTTTGAACTTCATAAAGATGAAATTTTTGATGCTAATAAAACAGACCTTGAAGAAGCAGAAGAATTATTAGAAAAGGGAGAAATCACTAAATCCACCTTCAATCGATTACGTTTAGATGAATTCAAAATGCGTGATATGATTCAGGGTGTTCGAGATATAGCAAAATTAGAAGAACCGATTGGTAAAAAATTATTTCAACGAGAATTGGACGAGAATTTGACTTTATACAAAGTTTCTTGCCCAATAGGAGTTTTGGGTATAATTTTTGAAGCAAGGCCAGATGTAATTTCACAAATTTCAGCATTAGCAATAAAATCATCAAATGCTGTAATTTTAAAAGGGGGAAAAGAATCACAACACACAAACAAAAAAATAATGGAAGTGATTAATTTTGCACTAGAGATGGTTCCTACCTTTCCACATAATGTTGTGCAACAAGTTTTTTCACGTGATGATGTTAAAGAAATGCTAAAGTGTGATGAATATATTAACTTAATTATTCCTCGTGGCGGAAATAATTTAGTAAAATATATTAAAGAAAACACCAACATACCAGTTTTGGGACACGCAAGCGGTATTTGCCATATTTTCGTGGATAAATCTGCAGATATTGAAATGGCCTCAAAAATTATTGTTGATGCAAAAACTCAATACCCAAGTGCTTGTAACGCAGTTGAAACATTATTGATACATAATAGCTTTTTAAAAGCAGGAGAATTACTAGCTTCACTTCAATTAAATGAAATTAAGCTTGTTTCTAATCCAGAATCTTGGGATATAGAATACGGTGATAAAATTCTATCATACAAGTTTGTAAATTCTATAGACGAAGCCATAAAACACATAAATACATACGGTTCTGGACATACTGACAGTATAATCACATCTGACTCAACTAGAGCTGAAACTTTTATGAATAAAGTTGATTCAGCTGGGGTGTATTTTAATGCATCAACTAGATTTGCAGATGGTTTTAGGTATGGATTTGGGGCAGAAGTCGGAATTTCTACAAACAAAACCCACGCTAGAGGCCCGGTAGGGTTAGACGGTTTAACCATTTATAAATACAAATTAATTGGAAACGGTCACATTGTAGACGATTATGCTAAAGGCAAAAAAAGTTTTCATCACAAAGATATTACCTAATTGACAAACCATAGCTTATGTGCTACACTAGTAGTACTAGTGTAGGGGTGCTATGATAGGATTATCTAAACAAGAATTGATAAACAGAAATTATAATCATATTTATGCGCATGAAATGGCACATAAGATGGCTGGCGGAAGTTTTGCTGGCAGTATTACAATTGAGAGGAATGCTGAGGGGATTCCTATTGCAGGACACGTACCAATTAAAATGCCTACATTAGATAAATCTAATCCTCAAAAAACTATTGATCACGCAAACACAGTAATCAGAGCTGCAATGGCACCACAAGATCCGTCAAGTCAAGATTACAAAGTTGCAGCACAAGCTGAGCAGATAAAAATGCAAGCTTTAGCATTTAAGGCAAAATATCAAGGGAACAAATTAGATATTCAAGGATAAATTTAAATAGATAAATTTTTTATTACAAAAACTACAAAATAGTGAATTTTGTAGTTTTTTGTATATAATGATATTAAAAATGTAGGAGGAACAATGGAAAACATCATTTCTAATTTTGGAAACAACAATGAAAGATCAAATATAAATCCAACACGCATTAAAGTTATTGGCGTTGGCGGTGGTGGCGGAAACGCTGTAAATAGAATGGTTAAAGCAAAACTTGCAGGTGTTGAATTCTGGCAAATGAATACCGACTTACAAGTTTTAACATTCAGTAATGTTCAAAACAAATTGCAACTTGGAACAGCAACAACAAAAGGATTAGGCTCTGGTGGCGATCCAACAACTGGTGAAAAAGCTGCAATGGAAGCTAAAGAAGAAATAACAAAAGCTTTAGAAGGTGCAGATATGGTATTTATCACTGCAGGTATGGGCGGTGGAACAGGTACTGGTGCAGCACCTATCGTTGCTCAAATAGCTAAAGACTTAGGAATACTAACTATTGCATTTGTCACAAAACCGTTTGCTTGGGAAGGTAAAAAAAGAATGGCTCAAGCTGAAGCTGGTATTGAAAAACTTAAAAAATATACAGATGCACTTCTTGTTGTTCCTAACGACAAATTACTTCAAGTTGTTGAACGTCAAATGGGATTAAGAGAAGCTTTCTGCGTAACAGATGAAGTTTTATACAGAGGTATCCAAGGTATTTCAGATATCATCACAATCCCTGGTATGATAAACATCGACTTTGCTGACGTTAGAAAAGTTGTTAAAGATTCTGGTACTGCATTGATGGGTATAGGTAGAGCTCAAGGTGAAGGTAGAGCTATCAAAGCTGCTGAAATGGCTATCAATTCACAATTACTTGAATCTTCAATCAACGGTGCTCGTGGTATTATCGTTAACATCACAGGTAGTTCAAATATGACTTTATACGAAATTACTGACGCAACAAACATCATCAATAATGTTGTAAGAGATGATGCAGATGTAATTATTGGTACAGCAATTAACGAAGCTTTCCAAAATGAAATCCAAATTACAGTTATTGCGACAGGTTTTGCAGAAAAAACAAGTACTCTTAGTACTCCTCAATTATCTGCAGCAGAATACTTCCAAGGCAAAACAACTTCTACATCTTCAGATGATTTAGGATTCCCAAAAATGTCATCAATAAGTTTAGATGTACCTGACTTTTTAAAAAGATAACTAATATAAAATCATAAAAAAAGAGAACTTTTTTAAGTTCTCTTTTTTTATTGAAAATTTGTCAAAAATTTATATTAACACTTCAACTAGAATCTTCGATAATAAAAGAGTTTAAATCCTATTTTTCTAGAACCATCTTTTTAATTAAATTTTCTAAATTATCAACTTCAACAACTTTTTTATCTGCTATTATATTTTTAAAATCCTGAACAAAATTGTCATTTCGCTTAATGATAGAAACATATTTACGAATATGCTCTGGGATTTTATTATCATTACTAAAAACTTCTACAAACTTTTTCCCAATTGACACCAACATATTTAATAGCGGGAATTTATCTCTCTTAAAAAGCGGAGCCAAACTTCTGATATCATCTGCACCCGTAACAACCCAAGTATCAACATCATCAAAATTCGGAACTTGTATCCCGTGATTCTTAGCGTTTTGAATAAACCATCGATAAGAATAACCCTCTTTTTCAACCTGCTCTCTTATTACTTTTTCCAAGGCAGAATCAAACGGTCCATTACCTTGAAAAAAATAAGTTGGTTTACGTGTTGTTACCTCATACAAAGGAAGAACTTCATTCTTTAACAAATTAACAAAAGTTCCATTTGTGTGACGAACTTTATAAAAACCTGTAAAATTTTGACTATGATTATTAACTAATGGGGTTTGCATAAATTTCCTTTTTTGTTTTAAAACCCATAAAAATATATTTTGCTACACATTAATTACTTTTTTTAGATTTTGAAGGTAATACAGCTACAAGTGCAGGTTGTACAAACAATGCAAACAAAACACCTATAAAAAATATAATCATTGAAACCTGAGCATCTTTAATCAATTGGCAAAAACTCAATAATTCAGTATCAAATGTCAATACAAAAGCCAAAATAAAAGAAATTATTACTTTCTGCGTTACATCTAATAGTCTTTTCTTATAATTGAATAAAATTAAAATTTTTATCAGTAAAACCGGAAATATAAAATATAAAATACTTAAATTATATTTAT
>JAZLBN010000054.1:0-19901 GCA_045613725.1 Candidatus Gastranaerophilaceae bacterium | reverse complement strand
AGATGGGCATTGGGTCATGATGGTTGCAAATACGATGATCAAAAGGTTGAACAAACAAAAACAAACAAAAAAGTTCTAAAACAAGTGAACAAAAATACTAAATTGAGTTCTAAGTAATCCAAAATAAAAAAAACGGGAGTTAAAGCTCCCGTTTTTTATCTTTCTTTATTATTCTTCGTCATCTTCGGTGTCATCTTTTTTGATTTGTGCGACAACCATTTGAGCCATTTCTTTTGCGATAACTTTTTGAGTATCTGCTGGACAGTTTTGTAACATATTCATTGCAGTTCTCAATGTAGTATCAATATCGTACCAACGTCCACGACGGTTATCATCTAATCCTGATCCAACTGCACTAATAATATCATCTACAGCTTCGAATCTTTCATCCTCAATATTATGTTCGATAATAATTTTAATAAGGTTTAATGCAACACGAATTTGTGTTTGATCATCAGTTTCTTCTAATGTTTTTACTGCTTCTGATAATACTGGATCTTTGTCGTACCAGCGTCTGTACTGATTTGAGTATTCTTCTTTCATACTGTGTCTCCTTTTATTAAGTTATTTAATGAAAAAATTCCTTAACCTTGTTTGAATGTTACTCCTTTTGTGCCCTTCGGGTATTGCCAATCAATTGATTGTTTTTCACACGCAATTCTGCATGCTCCACATTCAAGACAGTTTTCGTAATTTACTATAACTTCTTGTTTTTCTTCGCTCCATTCATAAACTTGTGCTGGACAAATATAGGTGCAATTTTTTGATTTGCAAGTTTTACACTTTGTTTTGTCAGGTTTCAAGTGTGATTCAGTGTCTGGAGTGTATTTTAATGTGTATAATTTTTTATCTAATGTCATAGTAAAATACTCCATAATAATTTAATTATTGCCCAAGCATCTTTAAATAATTCAATAATGTTTCTGTCTGTAAAAATGCTTTTTATAAATTTGTGGTAATTTTCTTTTTTTGGAATTCCGTCAACAGATGTGAACATATCAAAAAATGAATTAATTTTTTTCATGTAGTATGATAAAAATGCTTTCTTACGTGAATGCATTACATCCATTAAATCTTTGTATGTTTCCATATCTTTTAAGACAAATGAATTTTTTAGTTTTTCTTCATAAGAACAAAGCGTTTCTTTTGAAAAATCATTTTTATACAATGCTTCTATTGCTGTTTCGGCTGCAAGTTTCCCGCTAATCATGGCTAGGTTTGTCCCCTCCCAATGAAGATTGTTTACAAGCATGCCAGCATCTCCGACTATCATAACTCCATTATCGCAAAGTTGTGGAATCGCTTTATATCCACCTTCTGGAATCAAATGTGCAGAATATTCTTTTAATGTTCCACCTTCAATTAGAGGTGCAATTGTCGGATGTTGTTTTAATTTTTCTAGAAGTTCGTATGGCTTTAATCCTTCTTCTACTAATTCATTTAGCGCCATGCCAAAACCAATTGTTACAGAATCTTTGTTTGTGTACATAAATCCTAGGCCTAGCATACCTAACATTGGGCCACCAAAAATTTCAACAATTGAACCCTCATCATCTTTTAGTCTGAATCTTTGGTTGATTGTCTCTTTGTCTAGTTTTATGACTTCTTTGACGCTAAGTGCAACATCTTTTGGCTTAATATTTTTGCGTAAACCGATTTGTTTTGCAAGAAGTGAGTTAACTCCATCTGCTAAAATCACAATATCGGCATAATATTCTTCTAATTCTGTTTTTATACCGATAACTTTGTTATCTTCTTTTATAAGTTCTCTTACAACAGTTTCTTCAACAATAACAGCACCGGCTTTTCTAGCTTCTTCTGCAGCCCATCTATCAAATTTCCCACGAATTACTGAATAGCTGGTATTGTCATTTTTTCTATATGTTATAGTTGTAGAATCTGTTTCCCCTAAAATTGCAAAATTATGTTCAATATTACGTCTTTCAACGGGCGCTTCAGTTTCAAAATTAGGGAAAATTTCTTTTGTTGGTTTTGTGTATATTGCTCCGCCAAAAACATTTTTACTCCCAGCGAATAATCCTCGTTCGACTATGACAACTTGTTTTCCTGCTCGTGCTAAAGTGATTCCGCAGGCAATTCCAGCAGGTCCTGCGCCGACAATTATTACATCTGTTTTGTTATCTTGATTTAACATATAACCTCTCTATAATCCAGATTATACAACATAATCTGACTATTGTAAAATGGTAAATTGTCTATTTATATATATTTTAAATCAATTGTTAAATTACGTAAAAATTTAGCAAAATTTACTTGCCTTTTGTTTTAATATGAATGAAAATACAAAAGAAATAGGTGTGTGAAATGTTAATAAATAGTGCAACAAAATTTCGAATAGATAAACAACGATATAAGGAGGAGTACATGTCTCCAAATTCCATGGCCCCTCTATCCCCAAATTTCTATTCACAATATAATAATCAAGATATTAAGAGACCTTTAAAAGTAAATCATTCGGATTTAAGTTTTAAAGGTCTTTCTTTAGGTTATAACAAGCTGTCTAAAGTTTATTCAAAAGATGAATTCCTAAAATTTGCTGATAAATATGTTGGTAAAATGGGAAGAGATCTTTTAGAGGATATTACAGTTAAGCATGCTGATAGAACTTCTAGTTTGATTAAAGTTGATGGTGATAATATAACTATTTTTAAAAAATCAATCCCTCATTTGGCTTGGGATGGTATGCTTTATCCTTTTAAAATATTGCCAGGGGATTTATTGAATGGAATCGTTGAATTATTAGGTAAGATTCCACCACTTAAAGGTTGGTCAGATGATATTTTAGCTAAACCATTTTTTAGAAATATCAGACAGCGTTCAAAAATTGATGCAAAAGTAAATTCTTTAACAGGTTTAATAACATATAGAGATGTAAAAATTGAATCTGCATTAGAGTCATTTGCAAGACAAAGCGGTAAAAAAGTTGCTGAATTAACGCAAGATGAAATTGCAAAAATTACGGCTCAAGTTGATGGTAAAATGGGTTCAAGTATTTTCCAAAGTGAATTGAAAATGTTTGATCCAAAATCTGGAAACTATGATACAAAGCATGAAAGAGCTTTGAATAGATTAGTATCTGGTTTACCTCCTGCAATTTTCCTTGCGAATGATGCTTATAACCTATCAAGAATGATGGATGATGATGACGAAGCTGCGACTAAAGAACATAAAATAAGGTTAAAACAAGAAACAAGCAGAATTTTGACTAGTGGATATTTAACTCTTATTACAATGGGTGCATTCCAAAAATTTATTAACAAATCAAAATTCGGTATTGTTCTAACAACTGGTATAACAGTGTTAGTTACGGAAATGTTTTCAAGATTGTCTAATGGTAAACATATTAAAAAGTTAACACCAGATGAAGCAAGAAAAGAAAATGAAAGATTAAATGCTCCTGAAGCTAAGATTAAACCAGTTGCTGAATCTAAACAAATTTCATCAACAGGTTCTCCAGTTGCAGAAAAAGAAAAACAACAAAAACCATTATTATCTTTTGATACTTTAATGAAAGCTTGTGCTTCAGTTCTTGCAATCGGGTATGGTATTAAAGGATTTAAAAATATTCCAGCGGTAAGAAAAGCTGCATTGAAATATTTTGAAAATATGCAAGCAAATAATGCAGAAAAATTTGCTAAACTTGGTATAAAAGAATTGAACCTTGAAAATGCTGTAAAAACTTTTGAAGACAAAGTTATATATAGACCGTTTACCCAACTCTATAAGAGATTAACATCTGAAGCTTATCATGTTGATGTTAAAAAGTTTGATGAAACAGTAAAAGTTCTTCGTGAAAATGGTTTTGAAAAATTAGCAAATAAATATGATGAAGTTGGTAAAACTGCAATCAAAACAGCAAAAGATGGTTCTCAATATATAGATATGGGTATGAAAGATAAGAAAATTAAACCGCTGGTTAATTTTGTTATTGCACCATTCAAATTTGCTTGGAATACAATTACTCTTCCATATTGGATGATTGACGAAAAATTGATGAGTGTATTTAGAAAAGCAAAACCAAAATCAGGTTCAAAAGATATAGATGCGTTGGCTAGAAGTTTTGAAAAAATCTGCAAACAAGCTACTAAGAAAAACTTCTCAAAAGCTGAATTCCAAGATTATGTTCAAGTTAACTTACTAAAAGCATTTAACGTAGATTCATTATCAAGTGTATCAAATGCAGAGTTATCAAATTTGGCAAAAACCGCAGCTTCAGTTGCTACAATTTGGTTCTTGATGACTGATAATTATAATATGGTAATGTTAAAATCAAATGGTAACGATAAAAACGGTGCTGAAACTAAATTTAAAGAAAGATTTGTTCAAGAAGGTTCAAGATTATTCTATCAAACATTGTTGATCGATTTGTTTAACTCAACATTTAGAAATCAATACAATGCATCATTACTTGGTATGAGTTGGATTACATTGACTAATACAACATTAGGTGAAATGCTTACAAGATCATCTGTAGGTAAACCTTTATTCAAACACACAAGAGATGAGTTGATTGACGCGGAAACTAAACTTGAAAATTCAACAGGATTTAAGAAAAAATATTTCACATTTATGCAACGATTAACTGGTAAGAGATCAATTAAATCGTACGAAGTTGCGCCAAAAAGCAAAATACTTAATCCAAGTCAACAATCAGTTGCTTCTTCAAGTATAATTCCAACATTGAACAGTAATAAAGAAGTGATTTTTCAAAAGAAAGGAAGTGAATTTACTAGATTCACAGCAAATATCCAAGTTTAAGGGGTAATATGTTAATTCGGTTAATGAAATTTCCAAGGTTAGAATTTATCTAACCTTTTTATTTTTTTATAAGTTAATACTGATTAGTTTTATAATTATCTAATAGTAGGGAAGAAATATCGAATACCATCATCTGAACGCCATCTAATATATCCGGTTTTTGGAGTTTTATCCATATCCATAACGCTCACTAATGCCCAATTCCCTCTGATTACATTTAATTTAATTGTTGCAGGGAAGTTGATTACCGAAATTGTCTTTGCCAAATCTTCTGTAGTTGCTTTTATATTGTTACAGGTTTCGGGAGCTCCTTTTAGCATATTTAATCCATATTTTTTACCATATCGGTTGTAGAAATTTATCCAAGTCATGAATTTATATGGATCATCCATTTTAATCCATCCTGTTTGTCCTGTGGTATTATCATAAATTATCTCAAGCCACTCATCTGTCATATCTGTTACAGTGACAAGCTCAAGGGATTTTTTTGGTAAAAATACTATAAAAAATTTGTTGAAACCAATTTCGTCAGGGAAAAATTCTTCTTGATTCCATCTGACTCTATATAATATTTGGGACTCTTCATTTGGTTCTTTATATATTCTTACGTCGTCTCCTATTTGGTATAAGCCAATTGAATGCGATGGATTTAAGTCTACTCTAATAGGAATAAGATCCTTTGCAAAGGATTCAGAGTTAAATCCTATTATAAATAAACTTATTATTAATATAAATAATCCAAATATTTTTTTCATAGAGCTACTCCCTGAAGGAAATTTGAGCGTATGCTTTTTGAAGTTTTTCTCTAACTGATGTCATTTGTTGTTCAATAATTTCATCAGTTAAAGTTGCTGTTTCATCTTGCATTTTTATTCTAAAAGCAACACTTTTGAATCCTTCCTCAACGTGTTCACCTTGATATACGTCAAAGATTTCAGAACCTTTAAAGATGTTTTGTTTTACACCACTTTTGATAACTTTTTGAAGATCATCACAAGAAACATTATCATTAATGATAAATGCTAGATCTCTTTTAACTTCTGGGTATTGTGGTAAGTGTTTGAATCTTGGTGTAGTTTCTTTTATAGCTCCAATAACTTGGTCTAAATCTACTTTAAACAAGAATGCATCTTGGTTAAGTTTTAATTTTTCTTGTAATGTTGGGTGAATCTGACCAAAATAACCGATAGGTTCTAATTTTTTACCCAATAACATAATAACAGCTGTTCTGTATGGGTGGAAAATTTTGTGTGTATTAATAAGTTCTGTTTCTTGAATTGGTACAATCTTAATTCTTCTTGTAATTTCAAGGTCTTCTAAAAGATTTTCTACAATACCCTTAACTGTATAGAAGTCTGTTTTTACAGGGGTTTGCCATTTTGAATTTTGGACTTCTCCTGTTAAAACCCCTTCAAGAACTTGAGTTTCTTTAACACCTGAATTCTTTTCATCAGCTTCAGTAACTTTTTTATAAGTTCTGCCGATTTCATATGCCCAGAATGTTTTTTGTCCATTGTCAAAGTTATATTTCATGCAGTTTAGTACACTAGCTGCTAGAGTTTGACGTAGCATTGAGTATTCTTCACTTGCTGGGTTTTGGACTTTTACAGCATTTTCTTCATCAAATGTCATTCTATATTTATCTAATAATGATTTTCCGATAAGTGAACTTGTTTGAATTTCATTTAATCCTGCTGATAGCATTAATTCGTGTACTCTTTTAATTACTTTTTCAGACAATGTGATTGTTGGAGTTTGAGATTTATTTGGAAGAGTTGGCGCAATTTTATCGTAGCCATTAATTCTTGCAATTTCTTCAATTAAATCTATTTCTCTTGTAACATCATATGCTCTGAAACTAGGCACTGCGAATTTTGCTGCAGCATCATTTCCTCCAAGTTTTTCAAAACCTAGATTTTCTAGAATGTTATTACATCTATCAGCAGATATTTCACAACCTAAAAGTCTTCTCACTTGATTATAACGAAGAGTTATGTCCAAAGGTTCAAGTTTATTTTCGCCATCTTCAACAAGTCCAATGACTTCAGCATCAGCATATTGAACTAATAATTGCATAGCGCGCATAAGAGCTGGTTTTACTGATTCAATATCAATACCACGTTCAAAGCGTGCGGAAGCTTCGCTTCTGTATCCAACGCTGCGAGCAGATTTTCTGTTTGTAGCTGGAGTAAAGTATGCTGCTTCTAGTGCAATTGAGGTTGTATTATTGTCGATTTCTGAATTAGCTCCGCCAAATACTCCTCCTAAACATACTCCTTCTTTTTCTGTTGCAATTAGTACAGAATCTGTTGTTAGCGTTCTTTCAACTTCATCTAAAGTTATAAGTTTTTCACCTTCTGTTGCATGTCTTACGCATAAATAACCATCTAATTTGTCAAAGTCAAATGCGTGTAAAGGGCAACCGTATTCTAACATTACATAGTTTGTAATATCGACTACGTTATTAATTGCTCGAACACCTGATGCTACAAGTCTTTTTTGCATCCAATCTGGAGATGGTTTAATTTTTATATTTTTCAATATTGCAACTGAATAATATTTACATACATCTTTGTCTTTAATTTCAACTTTAAAGGCATCTGTAGACAAATCTTTTGTGTATTCTACGTTATTTACTTTTAGAGGAGTGTTAAATAACGCACTAAGTTCTCTTGCTACACCGATTACAGACATTTGATCTCCTCTGTTTGCAGTTGGCGCAACTTCAATAACGGTATCTTTTTCAAAACCTAAAACATCTTTAACATCTTCACCTAATCCTACGTTAGGGAATATTCTATTTAAAATTAAAATACCATCTTCTTCTTGATAGCCGCGTTCAGAGACTCCTAATTCATCTGATGAACAAAGCATACCTTGAGATTCAACTCCACGAATAACAGCAGGAGTTAGTGTAAACATTTCTCCTGTTTTTCTATCTAAAACTTGTGAACCTACGCTTGCGTATGGTACAATTTGACCTTCTTGTATGTTTTGTGCGCCACATACAACAGTTCTTAATTCAGATCCGTTGTTTACTGTTACTAAGTGTAATCTATCTGAATTTGGATGATTATCAATTTTTTCGATTTTCACTGTTTTGATATTGGTAAACATTGGTTTAACGTCTTCCCAACTCTCAACTTCAAGTCCGCTCATTGTTAACTCGTGAGCAATTTGTGATGTTTCAATGTTTGATAAATCAACGAATTCGTTTAACCAATTTAAAGATACTTGCATTTATTTTCCCTCTTATTTTTTTATTAATCTGTGAATATATTTTAGTACAAAAGATATCAGATGTAAAATAAAAATTGTTTCAATATTTGATTTTGGGAGCTATTTTGTGATAATATTTTGTTTAAGGGTAGGATAATTATGATTAACAAAAAATCAAGAGATGAAATTAAGCGTATGTGCCATGCAGGGCATATTGTTGCACTTGTGCATCAAAAGATGAAACAAGTTGTAGAACCTGGGATTTCTACAAAAGAGTTAGATAATATTGCAATGCAGATAATTAAAGAAAATCGTGCAATTCCAACATTTTTGGGTTATCACGGTTTCCCTGGATGTATTTGTACATCTATAAATGAGCAGGTTGTCCATGGTATTCCTTCTGAAAAAGTCATTTTAAAAGAAGGTGATATTATTGCGATTGATGTTGGTGCAACATATGGTGGTTTGGTAGGTGACAGTGCTTGGTCATATGCTGTTGGTAAAGTATCACCAGATGTAGAAAAATTATTGAAAGTTACAGAAGAATCTTTATACGCAGGGATTGAAAAAATGTGCCCTGGAAATGTTTTAGATGATATATCTAAAGCAATTGAGTCTGTTGCAAATCGTGAAGGCTATGGGATTGTAAGACAATATGGCGGACATGGTGTTGGGCACGAAATGCACGAAGATCCATTCTTGTTTAATTATAGTGTTGGAGACAATACTCTTATTAAGCAAAATATCGCAATTGCAATTGAGCCAATGTTAAATCTTGGTTGCGATGATGTAATTGTCGAAGATGATGAATGGACTGTAAGTACTAAAGATGGAAAACCTTCTGCACATTTTGAACATACTGTAATCGCAACTGATGATGGACCGTTAATTACAACAAAATTAATGAAATAGGAGTGATTGATAGATGAATTATTACATAGGTTTATCTTTAGCTTCAGGGTCTAGTATTGATTCGGGTGTTGCAGTAATTGATGAGAACAATAAAATCATCCTCATTGATAAGCTCTATAAAATGAGCGATGTTGTTTTCTTTTTTGAAAATTTTTCATCGTTAAAAAATTCAAAACTTTGTGTTTCAGTTCCGTCTGATAGAACTATGTTAGATGGTAAGTGGAGAATTCTTTCAAAACCTTATCAATTAGTTTCATCTAATAAGAATATGCCAAATCGTGATAATTGGACTCAACGTCAATCATCTCGAGGTTCGGAATACTTGAAAGAATTGGTAGAAAAGGGAATTGAAGTTACTCGTTTTGATATATATATGACTCGTCAAAGTTTACATTTGAATTCTTGTTATAAAGACAGATCTCCTGCTGATTGTAAATTTTTGCAAGAGGCTTTGAAATATGAGTGGGGTTTTGATGAATTACCTACTAATATGATGCCAATGTCTCATTTAGAAGCTATTTTGGGTGCTATTCTTGCAAAAGAATATTCGAATAATCCGGATAATATAAATGTAATCTATAATTTTAAAGGCTTGGACGTTATTGATATTAAAGAAAATCTTAGTATTTCAACTGATGTGTATATGTTTGAACAAAATTTAAAATTAAATAAAGAATTAGTATAAATAAGAAGAGAAAATTGGGCTATGTTAAAAGCAATATTAAAAGTAATTAGTAATCCGTTATTGTATTATGTTGATAAAGAAGGGAATTCTGTATTTAGAAATTATTGTTTGTTTCGTGAAACTGGTAATTTATACAGATTATCAATTCCAAAATCTAATGTTGGGAAGGCTTTAGAATATCGTTTTGAATTAGATGCCAAATTAAAATGGGTATATTTTTTGACCCCAATTATATTATATTTTATATTTATCCATATAAAATTTTCGCTTATTGGACTTTTGTTTTTTGAGTTTTTATGGATAAGTTTTATAACTTTAGCGAGACTTTTCTGTTCTTATTTATATCGAGAATATTTGATTACTAATTTTGGGAGATACGAGTCTACAGAGTTTAGACCACCTATATCAAAAGAAAAGTATGAGTCTTATGTAAGTTTATTTAAATCAAAAGTTGTTGCAATTTTGATTATAATTGCACTATTTTTTGTTCCATCCTTTTTTATGATTGGCTTAGTAAGGTTTCAACTTAATCCGAAACGTAATTATGTGAATGCTGCTAATAATGTTGTAAATCTATATTTTTCAATGTATCCAAAATCTGAAGAGATTTATGATATGCGTGCGTATACAAGATTTATGACAAAAGATTATGAGGGGGCATTAGAGGATTATAAAACTGTATTGGAAATGTCAGGTCGCAAATTTACAAAAAAAGATTTTGCTAGATTTGCAAACTTGTTGTTCTTGCAAAAGAAAATGAGTTCTGCGCAGAGTGCTGTTGATGAATTTAATGAATATGTTACTAAGAAGAAAATGTCAACACTTCAGGCGTCACAAATGTTATGGTTGAAATCTATTTTTAAAATTGAAAATAATATTCCTGAAACAATTGTACAAGATTATAATGATATGCTGTTGTCATTAAATTCCAAAGATACTAAAAATCAGTTCTATATTACAAGTGATCAGGCATATATTTATTATTTGATGGAAGAATATGCTTCTGCAATCGCAACTTATAATTCATTGATTTCTTATGCGCTGAATAATAAGAAGTTATTTTCAGGTCAATTACCTTCTTTGTATGCAGAAAGAGGTTGGGCTAAAAAACGTGTTGGTGATGAATATGGAGCAAATGCAGATTTTGTGGCTTCAGAAATAGATTTTTCTGAAATTTCACAATATGAGCCAAAATTTACATCCCAACAATTTGTTGTTGGATTTTAGATAATTATTTTAAATAATTTTTAATTACTTTAAGAACATCTTTTTGAACTTCTTCAATGGATTTTGTTGAATTGATAACTTTGATTCTGTTAGGTTCTTGTTTGGCAAGTTCGAGATATCCATTTCTAACTCTATTGAAAAAGTCTTTGCCAGCACTTTCCATTCTATCTTTTTCGTTTCCAACTCTTTTCATTGATGTTTCTATATCAACATCGAAAACTAGAGTTAAATCAGGTTTTTTATTATTTGTAGCAAGGTTGTTTAGAGTGTTGATTTGATTGATATCAAGTCCTCTTCCGTAACCTTGGTATGCAACAGAGCTGTCAGTGTGTCTATCGCAAAGTACAATTTTGCCTTGTTCAATTGCAGGTGTCACGATAGTATCTATATTTTGTGCTCTATCGGCTAGAAATAAAAAGGATTCGCAACGATTTGAAACTTCGCCGTCGTAGTTTAAAAGAATTTCTCTTAATTTTTCGCCTAAACCTTTTCCTCCAGGTTCTCTAGTTAAAACGACTTCATGTCCGTTTTGTTCTAAATAATCTTTTAATAGGTTTAATTGAGTTGTTTTCCCGCAGCCGTCTGCGCCTTCAAATGTTATAAATAATCCTTTTTTCATAAAATCCTCTTTTTTGTTCATTATAACGCAAAAAGACGAACTGTGAAAGTTCGTCTTTTTATAAATAAAGTAGCCCGTAAGCCGTGTTCTGTTTTAGATAATCATCTATCTGGTATTAGGATTACTCCTAATCTCTAGCGATTTTTCCGAAGTTGGCGAACAACCTTTATAACCTTCGATTCAATCTTGCATCCGACCGGGGTTTACCTAGCTGATATCTCTCGATATCACTGGTGAAGCTCTTAACTCACCGTTGCACCATCGCCTGTGATATAAAATCCATCGGCAGTCTACATTTCTGTGGCACTATCCACCGACTCGCATCGTCCGGAGTTTCTCCGGCGGTCTGTTCTGGGATGCACGGACTTTCCTCACCTGAATAAGGCGCGATTATCCGACTACTTTAAATTTAATTTGTTGGAGGTGTTGGAGGTGTCGTAGTTGTTGTAGTTGTACTGTCATCTTCTTCATTAGAATTCTTTTCACTAGTGATGTTTCTATTAACTTTAACAGCATTGATTGCCCAAACAGCATCCGGATCAATAGTTACTTTTCCATCAGCGTTTATTGTAACTCTAAATCTATCAAATCCGTTTTCTCTGTTTGTACAACTCGCATCATCTCCTCCTAAAACAGTGTAGGCTACACCTTGATGTCCGCAGTTAGGAGCGTTTTCACCATTAACGTCAATTACAATATCAATAGAGCCACCTACTGGGTCAGTTGCAGATGGGCTTAATGTTGAGTTGCTTATAGCCCATCTTATACCATCGGTTGTAGTGTATATTTCATCTGTAGCTCCGGTTTCTTTTGTTGCCCCAATTCTATCAGTGAACAATGTAATGAATTTTGTTTTTTGATCACCTTCGGTGGAGATGTTCCCTGGCCAAGCTAAACAGTTTGGATTTCCGAAACCATCATCAAAGCCAACTCTTTTATTGGTTACGTCATATGTTCTGTCAGGATAACAAGTTTCATCATTCATTAAGTCACTTATTGCAGTTTGAACAGCGTAATATGCACGTTTTGCCATGATAATATTTTGGTTTGGCATAAGGTTAAATATTATAGGTAATAATACTGCACAAAGTATTGAAATTACACCTAATGCAACTAATAGTTCTGTTAATGTAAAAGCTTTATTAAATCTTTTCATCTCTTTTCATCCTCAATTCTATAACTGTTGTTTATATTAATAAGTATAGCATATTGAGTTGTAATTTTCAATATTATATGCTATACTGGTAGTAATTAGGCGTTTGAATAAGAGTTATGTAATTGTTTAATTGTAAATATTTGTTTACATAGTAGCAAAATAATCTATTCAGATGAGTTAATAACACATCACACAATTTATAATGTGTAGAGGTAATGAACACGGATATTTAGAATTTTCATATTCTTAAATTGATGTAAAAAGGGTTAGAAACTATGGTCGATAACAGATCTGCGGGTTTCTTTGGTATAGGTGGAGCGTTTAATTTTAAAAGCGGTGATATATCAGGGACAGCAGCAAAACTATCAGATGATAAAATGGGTCAAGGCGGCGAATACTTCTCTCAACGTGGTGGAGAAGAAGAAGAAATGCCTATTCAACAAAATCAATATATGGACCAAAGTGCGGTGTTGCGTGCAACACTTAATTCCCTTGCAATGATGAATGTTGCTAATGTTCTTAATGCTAAAAAACGTAAAGCTGTTTTAGATGAAGAAGAAGCTATTGCTGAGGATTTAAAGGAAGTTTTACGTATTAAAAAACTACAAAAAATGTATGAATCATCATCAGATGAATCCAATCCTTTTGAGGATTAATTTATCATCTTATTTTTTTGTAAATTCCATTTTTTGTACTATTGAACTTTGAAATAAAGTGTAGTTTAATTGTCTTGTATCAGGTATTAGGAAACGATTATTATGTTAGAAATCACTAAAACACAAGATAATGGAACATTACAAAAGTTGAATTTAAATGAGGCGGTTTCAGGTTCTTGGTTTAACCTGATAAACCCAACAAGAGAAGAAATTCAGCAAGTATCTTTGGTTTTAGGTTTGGATGAAAGTTTCTTGAATAATTCACTGGACGCTGATGAGTTGTCTCGTATGGAATTCGATGATGGTAATCTTTTAATAATTACTAACGTACCTGTTATGGATGAAGAAGGTAATTTTGATACGTTACCTTTGGGTTTGATTTTTACACCGGAAAGTATTATTACTGTTTGCTCTCACGAGAATAAAATTATTAACTCATTTAATGCGGATACTGCAAAATTTTTCGATACAAGAAATAAAGCTCATTTTATGTTAAATATTTTGTTTAGAGCTGCAAAATTTTATTTAAGATATTTGAATATTATTAATAAACAAACCGAAAATATTGAAGATTCATTGAAGAAAACGACTCATAACAAAGCGTTATTCCAGTTAATGGAAATTCAAAAGTCTTTAGTATATTTTACGACTGCATTAAAAGACAATCAATTAGTATTACAAAAACTTCTTAGAATGGTTAATACTAGTACTCTTCAAAGAATTTTAAAATTTACTGAAGATGACATTGATATGCTAGAGGATGTTATTATTGAAAATAAACAGGCGGCAGAGATGGTTGAAATGCATAGGACCATTTTAGAAAGTATGATGGACTGCTTGGCTTCAATTATTAATAACAATTTAAACCTTGTGATGAAATTCTTAGCTGCGATTACAATTATTATGTCAATTCCAACGATGATTGGTAGTTTCTGGGGGATGAATGTTCCTATGCCTTTTGGTACTAATCCTTTTGGTTTCTTGTTTGTAATTACTATTTCTGTTGTTGCAACTTGTGTAGTAGCTATATTCTTTAATAGAAAAGGTATGATGTAGTTTATGTTAACTGCTTTTTTTGCGCTTATGTTTAGGATTTTTTCTAATCCTATTGCTAATATGTTGCAAAAATCTCTGGCGGAAAAACACTCGTCAATATCAATAAATTTGTATACTTATACTATTTTAAGTATATTTTGTATTGGCTCATTGTTTGTTTCTGATTATAATTTTTCATCATATGGAATAGATTATTGGGGATATGTTTTTTTAGCAGGTTTTTTATGTACGCTTGGTACGGTTTGTTTGATTAAAGCACTTCAATACGGCGAACTGTCTGTATTAGGTCCTATAAATTCGTACAAATGTGTTATTGGGCTTTTGTTTGCTTGGGTGTTACTTGGCGAAAGTCCTTCATTGTCAGGGCTTATGGGTATGATTTTAATCGTGCTTGGAAGTTGGTTTATTTTTGATACTGTAAAAGGAGGGGCAAAACTTAGTCTATTCAAGCGAAAGGACATAGTTCTTAGATTTTGTGCATTATTTTTAACTGGGGCAGAAGCTGCAGTTTTAAAAAAGATAATTTTAATGTCGTCACCTGAAGAATCCTTTATATTATGGTGTATTTCCGGGTTTGTTTTTTCTTTATTGTTGATGATTTTGTTTAAAAAGAAAAAAGAAGTGTTTTTGAGAAAAGATTTATTCTGTATTTTTATAATTGCAGTGTGTTTGGGTGTAATGCAATATTCTACAAATATTGTTTTTAAGCATTTGGAAGTAGGTTTATCTTTAGCATTATTTCAATTATCAAGTATTGTTGCTATAGCTTTTGGATATAAGGTATTCAGAGAAACTAATATTTTAAAAAAAATTATTGGTACAGTGATAATGATTATTGGAAGTTGTTTTATATTGTTGTAGATTTCAAACTCTCTCCCGAATTTGTAAATTCGGGAGAGTTTGTTTTATTGATTCAAATAATCTTCGAATTTTTTAATATGTACTGTATATCCACAACCTTCGTGAAGTTTTCCTGGGTATGAAATTTTTTTTGCGGGGTATTTTCGGCACATCCTTGGACGATGTTTGTAATCAGAGCACAATCCTTCTGGTGTAACTAATTTGCATGCAAAAATAAGATTTCCTTCTTCATCTTTTCCTTTTATATAAAATCTTTTATATGTTGGAAAAATCTTTTGCATAATTTCGAATTCTTTTTCTGTGTAAGTATCAACGCTGTACATATAGTTACAACATTTTCCACATTTTTTACATTCTCCGGTTATTTTATAGGTTAATTTTTCCGGAACGTAATATGATAAAAATTCGTAGATTATTGATTTTATAAAGTTTAGCATTGTCTTGATTGATTCCAAAGATGTGTTAATTAAAATGTAAATTAATTATATTATAGTTGAAATTTAGTGTATAATAAACTTATGAAGAAATTAAGGAATGTCAGAGTATATGCGTGGGTTGAATTTGCGATTTGGTTAGTCATTATTTCGCTTGTGGTTTTTGGTTTTAGATATCATAATTACAAGCACCAAAAGCAATATAAAACTTATCAAATTTTTATGGAAGACGTGGATGGCTTAATTGTCGGATCTCCTGTGAAATTTCTAGGTGTTCAAATTGGTCATGTCAAAAAGATTAATATCGTTTCATCTGATGTTTATATAAAATTTATTGTTGAGCAAGATGGTTTAATTTTACCTACAGGTTCAATTGCGACTGTAGAGGCTTTCGGGTTAGCTGGTTCAAAAGCTTTAGAAATTTATCCACCGGATAAAAATAATCCTACAGATATGATTATTGAGACAAAGTCTCCAACAAGATTGAGTAAAGTAATGTCTTTGTTCGATAGTATATTTAGAGAATTAGATTCAATTATAACTACTTTGGATTATTCTTCAAAACAGTTTGAATTTACATCAACAGGGACAATTCCAAAAAATATTGTTATGCCTGAAGATGCTAATAATACATTAAATCAAATGAATAAATCATTAGATTCTTTAATAGATTTAGGAAAGGATTTGACTCAACCATTCAAAAATATTGATAATAGTGAAGAAAATTAGGGGAATTTATGAATTTAGAGAAGTTTAGAATTATAAACAATCCTGTTGTTGCATTAAATTTATGTACGATGCGTGATAAAGATACTGATAGTCAGGGTGTACGAATTGCGACAAGGAAGATCACCAGATGTCTCTTATATGAGGCTGCTAAAAATTTACCACTAGTTGAGCAAGATGTAACAACTCCATTAACTACTTTTAAAGCAAAAACAGTTGATCCAAATATCGAATTAATAATTTCTCCGATATTAAGAGCGGGTCTGATTTTTACAGATGAAGCTATTGATATTTTGCCACAAGCAACGATTCGTCATATTGGTATGTATCGTGATGAAGAGACATTAAAACCTATTTGGTATTATAACAAAGTGCCTATGGATGCAACAAATCCTGAAAAATTTTATGTTTATATTACAGATCCAATGCTTGCAACTGGGAATTCTCTTTTAGCAGCAATTGATTTATATGCAAGTAAAGGTATTCCTGTTGAGAATATTAAATGTATTTGTATTATTGCAGCCCCAGAGGGTATTAAAAATATTCAAAAACATTATCCTAATATCGAAATTATTACAGCAGCAGTTGATGATTATTTGAATGAAAAAGGCTATATTGTACCAGGTATGGGTGATGCAGGGGATAGAATTTTTAATACCTAGTTTGTAACAATTTTGTAACTTAATCCAAAGAATGTTAAAGTTCTCCTATAAATATGTCGTCTAGTTTTCTGTGTATAAGAAAAATATAGGAGAAATGTGCTTATGGTAGAAAGAATTTCTGGAGTATCGTCATATGCGATGCAACCTGCAAATAAACCTCCAACAGATGAAGAATTGTTTGTAGAAGCAAGAAAAAATGGTCGTTACCGTGTAGGAGCTAAAGAAACTCTGTCTTCTATTGCAGAGCGTTTTGGCGTTGATAATTATAAAACATTGATGAAATTGATTGGCAGATCAGAATCTAAAACGTCATTATCTAAAGGCGAAGAGTTAATTGGTTTTAAGACTGTTAAATGTAAACAATGTCAAGGTTTAACAGCTCTTGCAAAAGCTGCGGGTATGAGTCTTAAAGATTTTTGTAAATTGAATGATATAAGTGAAAAATATGTTCCTCAACCTGGAGAACAATTCTTTAGAGCGTTTACTGCTGAAGAAATTAAAAAAGCAAATCCAAGTGCTTCAACATCTGGGACTTCTTCTACATCTTCAACTGCTGCAGTAGCTTCTGACGAAGCTTCAGATAGAGCAAAAGGTCAATATACTGTTAAAAAAGGTGACACATTGTATGCGATTGCAGATAGTTTTAATATGAATGTTAACGACTTTTTAAAACGTACAGGCTTAAAAAGTTCAAGTATCAATGAAGGTCAAGTCATAAAAAACGTTCCAACTTTGACTGTACAAGCTGGTAAAGGTTGGAGTTGGATTTTGGCGAATTCAAATGGTATGACTAAATCTGAAATTATGGAATTGAATGATCTTCCAAAAAATTATGAACCTAAGGCGAATGAAAAATTGTATATCTTTGGTATAAAAGCTGCGGCTTCTGAAGCTGAAGCTGCTGCTGGAGGAGCAAGGGTAAAAGACTCAAAAACAGGCACTTATAAAGTTCCAGAGTGTGGTTATGTAACTGCTAAACCTGGAGAAAAAGTTGCAACTGGTGGTAAAAAACCATTGATTCCTATCGGTTCAGACGGAGCTGTTCAAGCTGAAGTTATTAAATTTAACCCAACAAATAAAAATGGTGATTTAAAAGGAAAAACAATTATGGTCAATGCTGGTCATGGTTGGGGGGCGAATAAGAGCTTTGGACCTGGTACTTCTGCTATGGATTCAAAAGGTAAAGTAATTTATGAATGGTATAAAAATAGAAACTTTGCAGACGAGTTAATAAAGGAATTGACTGCACGAGGAGCGACTGTTATCTATACTGGAGGAAGTGCAGGATTAGCAGGTAAGGCTAAAGCTAAATTCAAACCTCATATGTTAATCAGTATTCACTGTAATGCGGCGGGTTCTTCAAAGCCTGAAGGCTTAGAAGTATTCTATTATGACCAAAACGATAAAAAGTTAGCAGATAAAGTTGATAAAAGGTTTGAAAAATTTGATAACTGTGTAGTAAAACATGATACTCTAACTCAACATGGGCGGCTTGAAGTTTTGAGAAATACATCATCAGTTCCTTCTATCTTACTTGAAATGGGTTTCCAATCAAATCCTGATGACTTGAGGAATATCGATTCTCAAGCCTTCAGACAAAATACAATGAAAGCTGTTGCTGATTCAATCGAAGAATATTGGGGTTTATAATTTTAGATTGTAAACTTTCATAACATTTGTATCGGTATTATTAAAGTTTATCTTTGATAATGCCGATATTTGTTATGTGTGTACTTTTAATGGAGAAAGTAAAATGGTTAAAGTAAATGCTACTCAAGCGGCAAATACCACAAATACAACAAAAATAGATGGACGTAAATTTCCAGATGATAAGACCTTAAAAAAGGCTGCTGAACAATTAGGTATTTCAGTTGCTGATTTAAAAAAGAATCTGAAAACTGCGCAAGTTGCTCAGGGTAAAGGTATTTCCAATCTTGCTGTAAGTATCAATAAGATGGATATGAAAGCTTTTTGTATTTTGAACGGTATTGATTATAATAATTGGCGTAATTATGCTGTTAAAAGCGGTGAGCAATTTTATGTAATCAATGATCCAAAACAATATGTGGATAAAGATAAATCCGCTTCTACTCCAGCAAAAACACCTGAAAAACCAGTTACTCCAGAGAAAAAAGATTCGGCAGAGGTGATACCAAATACAACACCGCAAACAACTCCTACTGTATCTGAAAATAAGAAAAAATGGGGCTCTGATTATACTCCAGTAGAGTTAGGGCAAAAAATATATGAGTTTGCTGATGAAAATTTTAAAGCGGTTGGAAGACCTGATTTTGATGCATTGATTGAGCAAATTAATCCAAAAAATGCTAAAGAAGTTATTTTAAAATATAATACTAACCCTGATAATAAGTCAGAAAGTTTGATATGTACAATTACTAGCGAAACAGGTAGTAAACCTGAAGCTAGAAAAGCTGCAGTTATGCATATTTATGATGCTTTAGCAAAAGCTCAAGGGACAAATCCTAAAGTTCGTGAAGGATTTGAAAAAGAATTGAATGCTCAGTTTGACTCTTATGGTATGGTCAATACTAAAAAAATGGATAGAACTATTAAGAGAATGACTTCAACTCCAGAAGATTTAGCAAAAGACTTCCAATCAACTTTTGGTGAAGTTGGTGCTGTTGGCAGAGAGTCTTTTGATGAGTTGATAAAGTTTGTTACACCTAAAAATGCTGCGGAAGTTATTAAGGCATATGATAAATTAAGTCCTAAAGAATCCTTAATGAATGCTATTGCTAGTGAATATTGGAGCGATAATGATAAGTGTAAACAAGCTATGTCAGACGTTTTTCATGCATTAGCTGAGCAAAAGGGTTTATCTAAAGCTGAAGTCGAGAAATTTGATAAAGAGCTTAATAGTCAATATGACTCTATGTATGTATTGACGG
>JAZLBN010000053.1:0-2329 GCA_045613725.1 Candidatus Gastranaerophilaceae bacterium | reverse complement strand
ATTAAAGGCGTTGGATTGTATAACAAATAAAGAGGTTTCTCAAATATTGAATTATCTTCATATCACAAAATTTCCATTAGGATTGTTGGTTAATTTGGGTTATGAAGGTGAATTAGAATGGAAAAGATTCGTCAATCTTTAGAAATTTGTAAGCAAAAAAATCGGGATGAATTTTATGAAATAAAAAAAAGAGGGCGAAATTTCGTCCTCTTTTTTCTTGAGCCGGCGGAGGGATTTGGACCCCCGACCCCGAGATTACAAATCACGTGCTCTACCGCTGAGCTACGCCGGCAATGCAATTACCTTTCGTTTTGCGAGTGCAAAGATACAACAAATTTTTAAACCACCAAACTTTTTTTTTTAATTTTTTTTATTTTTCTTTAAAAATGTTTTTTAGGATATGATTTAATTCTCTTGCTGTACCTTTTAAAAGTGTGTTATCACTCGGAAAATCAACTACTTGTTGCTTTAGTAATTCTAGTGTCTCTTCTGAACATGCAGCAGCGTTACCTTCTATTTCTGTGTGTTTTTGTTTGTGATATGATGCTACATCTATAGGTGTATTGATTAAAACTTGCTTGTTTTTGACGTCAATAATCTCAATTTTGCCTAAAATGTGAGCTGATTTGGTGATAGTATAGTCACTTATTTTGGCCACTAAATCGTCTTTTTTCTCTTCGTGGGTGACAATTTTAGTCAATTTTGGTGAGAAAAGTTTATCGTCTATAACAACATTAATCATTAAATCGTAATTTTTATTGTCATCACGAACTATATCGAATGGAACACCATGGATATTGTCCGTGTCAAAATCTAGAACTAACTGTGCGAAATTGTCAGGAAGATGTAATTCTTTAGAAGTTGTTACATTGAAAATGATGTTCTCGTGTGGCATGACAGCAAGTTTTATCATGAGTTCATCGATATTGTTGCTTTTGGGGTTAATCTGACGAAGCTGATTGACAAGCCAGTGCGCTTCTTTTAAATTCTCTTCGTTAATGTTTTTTAATAAAAAGTTGGTCTTTGCATAAATGAAGAGTTCTGCTTTCTCTCTTGAATTGTTAATCTCATTTTCAAGATTGAGTTGCTTGAAATTTATGGCAGTTTTAACGATGTTAGGTAAAACTTTGATTTTGTTCTGCCTATTGTCAATAGAATTCAGTCTGTGGTAAATCTCAATCCAGATTTCAGGTTGTCCGGATTCTTTAAGTTTCATAATTTTTTTATGGTCGATCTCATTGGCTTCGTGGTATGATATTGCAAGAATGTTAAGTTGGTTCTCGTTGAGTTTGTTTTTCTTAGCTTTAGGTATTAGTTTGTCTATAGTATGGTCTAGTTCTTTTGTATCTTGAGCGTTGCTGCAGATGCCAGCGCTGATAAGCAATGTGAAAATTATCAATTTTAATGTTTTCATCGGATATAAATTTTGGAAAAAATATTACAAATTTCGCACCATTTTTATTTTAAAATCTGTTAAAAAATTGTATTTTTGAACTTTCTAAATTTAGACGTACTTAATTATATAAATTACGTCATTTGATATTAATCCAAGGTATTAAAAAAATAAGTATAGATTATGTACACAATAGATGAAATACAAAAAAAGATAAATGATTATATTGATAATCAAAAGTTTGAAGGTTCTCCAGAAGAGTTGTATGCACCAATAGAATATATTTTACGTCAAGGAGGAAAGAGGTTGCGTCCTACTTTATGTTTGCTCGCATGTGATCTCTTTGGTGGTAATATGGAAGATTGTATGGTTCCTGCAGTCGCTGCTGAGATATTCCATAACTTTACTTTAGTCCATGATGATATTATGGATCAGGCTCCTTTGCGTCGTGGAATGGAAACCATTTATAAAAAGTGGGGTTCAGATGTAGCTATTCTTTCTGGCGACACTATGTTGATCAAGGCATTCCAATATGTTTTAAATACAAATAACAAATATCGTTATGAGGTGTTTGCTGAGTTATGTAAGGTCGCTTTGGAAGTGTGTGAAGGTCAGCAACTTGATTTGAATTTCGAGACTCGTGATGACGTTACATTGGATGAATACCTCGAGATGATTCGTCTTAAGACAGCGGTACTTCTTGGTTCTGTGTTGAAAATAGGTGCTATAGTTGCAGGTGCTGACGAAGAAAGTCAGAAGATTATTTACGATTTTGGTGTTGATATCGGTATTGCGTTCCAATTGCAGGACGACGTCTTGGATTGTTATGCTGATGTTGATGTCTTTGGAAAGATGATAGGTGGCGATATCTCTGATAACAAAAAGACTTACTTGTATCTTTATGCACTCGGTATGGCTTTTGAAGAAGATGAGCAA
>JAZLBN010000052.1:0-6198 GCA_045613725.1 Candidatus Gastranaerophilaceae bacterium | reverse complement strand
TATTCAGGTTCATTTGGTAGAACAATACCAATTAATGCATCATCACCTAGAGATGCAATTGGTTCAATTCAACATATAATGTCAGCTGCTGCTGGTATTGCTTCAGGTAGGCCAGCAACCGCAATATCTGAATCTATTAATGCAATAACTGATGCTGTACATTTTAGAGGATCAACAGTGGGTTCATTTAGTGGATCATTTGGTGAATATATAGGAACTAATTATATATTATCAGTTGAAAAACATGTATCTAATATTGAACCATCAAATTTAAATGCATTTGCTGGCCGTCCATGTGGCAAAGTTAGATCACTTACTGGTTTAACTGGTTTTGTACAAACACAAGGCTTTTCGATTGACTTGCCAGCAAACAGTGATGTAGTAAAATCTATCAATTCAAAACTTGATGCTGGAATTTACATTGAATAGCACAAAATTCATCAAATTGCAAGAACATTTGTATCATGTTATAATTTAATTGTAGGATGTGCGTGTATCACACAAGGGCAAGCCCTTTCACGCTTGGCTGATAACCAATTCAATGCTACCAGCAGTGTATGTTAATTTGAACCATTTTAACATTGTAAATCCTGGTAGCATACCTACAAAAATATTTAAAATTTAAGGGGGTTGGAAACAATGTCAAAAAAGAAAACAGTTAAAACAGAACGTCCAGGATTTAAGGATCTAGTAACACTTGCAGCTAATGGATGGACACCAGGACAAGTTAATGAATTACTTGATAGGTTTGATAGTTTAGGTGATCTAAATGCACCAGATGAACCTGATGAAGTAGATGATGAAGATATTGATATTGATGCTGAAGATCAGGATGAACCTGATGAAGATGAAGATAATAATGTATCAGATGAAGATGAAGAAGATGAAGATGGAAATGAAGACGAAAATTCTTCAGATGATGCAAAAACTAAAAAGAAAGATACAAATAAATATAATAGTCTTGAAATTGAAAATACAAGGCTTAAAAAACAAATTCAAAAATTGCAACAAAAAAATCGCTCTAAAGATATTTCAGGTGGTGAAAATGAAAAACCAATTGAAAAATCTTTAATAGATCTATTTCAATCAAAATTTGATTAATTAAGAAGGGGGTTAAATATGGCTAGAAGATTTAACGCAACTGATGCATATTTAATTATGCGAAATTTGGTTAAACAAGCAACTGGCGAAGAAACAGAGCTTCAAAACAATGATTTATCAGCATATATAAGTGCTGGTGAAAAGGTTATGTCTACTGGTTTTGAGAATACTCTTGAATCACTATCAATTGTGCTTGGTAGAACTACAATTGCAGTACGTCCTTATAAGGCTAGAGCTTCACTTATTCGCCAGGATGATTTGGATCTTTACAAAACACGTATGCGTAAGATTTCATATTATTCTGATAAAGCACTACCAACTGGTGCATGGAATACTCAAGTATTTCCTAAAAATCTTGAACGTGGACGTTCAAATGGCCAGGGTGATAAGGTTAATGATGAGTATGTAGCAACTAAATCAATGTGGGAGCAGCATCCAGTTATTCCACTTGAAATGAATTTTGCTGGTTTTGATACTTGGGATGAAGCTATAACAATTTATAAAAATCAGCTTAAAATTGCATTACGTGATCCTAATGAAATGGCAAAGTATCTAAATGGTCAGATGATATCTAAAACCAATGATATAGAGCTTGAAAAGGAAGCTTTTGATACTTTGACATTAACTGGATATATGATGTCACTTTTTGCTGCAGATAAAGTACTTAATAATGGAATGGCTGTTAATATGACAGCTGAATTTAATAATTATTACAGTACATCATATACTTCAGAACAGCTTAGAACTACATATTTAAAGGAATTTACCGGATTTTTGGTATCATTTGTTAAGACAATGGTTGAAGATTTTGCAAGACTTACAGCTAAACGTCACTGGACAGTACCAAAAACAGTTGGTGATGATACACTTTACATTTTACGTTCAACAAATCGTGAGCATATTAAGATGGCCATGTACGATCCGTTCTGGAAGAAAGTAGAGGCCACTGTATTTCCTGAGGTATTTAATGACCAGTACTTGACATATGATAATTTTGAATCATTTACATACTGGCAGACAGATGCACCAGGGCTTCAGGCTAAGTTATCAGGTTATACTGCACTACCTGATATTACTGGAACACATTCAGGTGCACAGTATAAATCAGATCTTGTATCAATTGATTATGTACTTGGTGTTATCTTTGATGAGGATGCATGTGTTACTAATCATGCACTTGATGATGCTGATGCGAGCCCTCTCGAAGCTAGAAAAAAATATTACAATTTGTGGTGGAATTTTGTCAAGAACGCATGTTCGGATATTTCGGAACAAGGGATTCTACTTTATATGGCTGATAATGCAAACGGTGGTAAATCAACTGTTGTGGATCCAGCAATTTTAAATGGCAAAGTTACATTCCAGTAGGCCATGACTGTTTATTCTCCTAAAAGGCTGCAATTGAAATATATTGCAGCCGATTTTGAAAAATAAGTACAAAAGGGGGATTTAAAATGTACTATCCACTTAATTATGACAAAATCAATCTATATCAAGGTACGTTTTCACCTTCAGAACAATATACAAATTCATTAGCATTTGATTTTTGGATGAGGGCATTATATCAACGTGCTTTATCAGTATTTGATTTTGAAGACTTACCAGCAGATTTTAATAGACAAGAAATAGATCTTCTCTATTACTTGCTGTATATACCAGGATTATGTGGAGCATTTCCAACAGAAGAATATGGAAATATCATAAATACAATTACACCAAAAGGATACAATGTGTTTTATGCTCCTGATTCTTTCTATGTCAACAATCCAAAACTTGATGAACTTAAAACTAAAGAGTTTAAAATATATCAGTTAGGGATGAAATCAGAAGATGATTTTAATGCATCAGAATATGGTGTTTTAATTAAATTATCACCTGATTGCATGGGAATCTATGATATATTAGTTTACTATGCTGAAAAGCTTGCTAATATGTCAGCTGGTCTTGATATGAACATTGAAAATTCAAAAATGGCATATGTTCTTGGAGCAAATACAAAATCAGGTGTTAATTTTCTCAAAAAATTGATTGATAAAATTCATGCTGGTGTTTCAGCAATAGTTGCTGATAGTAGAATAACACCAGTTGATGATATTCAAACATTTGAATTTTTCAACCGTGATAACCTTAAATCTAGTTACATGGTTACTGAATTTAATTCAGATATTCAAACACTTATTAATCAATTTGATGCTGAAATTGGGATTGTAAATGTTCCTTATGAAAAAAAGGAACGTATGACAGAGTTTGAATCAAAATCAAAACAATCAGATGGTATTGCCAGGGCTACACTTTGGAAAGATACAATGCAAAGATGTTTTGATGAATTTAATGAACTATTTGATGCAAATGTAAGAGTAGTTTATAACTATGAATACATGGTTTCATTGGATGAAGCTGCTGATGATGAATCTGAAGAAGGGGGTGAAATGTCATGAGTATAGCAACTCAAACACTCCTTGGATTATATCAAATTGGTTTGCAGCGTGATCAAAATTTTTTTGACAAGCTAACATTTCCTGATGGTATTGATCATGATGTAGCAGTTACTAACATATTGCACCAGGCTGGTGATTTTGAAGTACTTTATCCTTCACTTGATTTTATGTGTGATGCTTGTGAAATGTTTTCTACTAAATGGGCTAGAACCTTTGAAAAGTGGTTAAATGTAATGAATATTGATTATGAACCACTTGAAAATTATAATCGCCTGGAACATTGGAGTGATTCTACATCAGAAAGTAGTGCACATTCACTATCATCTTCTGAAAGTACATCAGCATCAGATAGTACATCAACATCAGTATATACATCTGATAGTACAAGCAATTCAACAACAACTGATAATGATATATCAGCATTTAATGCAAATACACTTCAAAATGATACATCAGCAGCAGTTGATGCAATCACAGCTGGTCAGTCTAGAAATGATTCTAAGACGCAAAATATGTCATTATCACGTGTTGACAATAAATTGCATGAAGATAATGAACGTGAACACTTTTATGATCATGAAGGTAGAGTGCATGGAAACATTGGTGTAATGACAACGCAAGCTATGTTTAAAGAAGAATGGGAGCTTGCAAAGCTTAATATATATGATGAAATCTATATATTATTTGCCAGGGAGTTTTTAATTCCATTTAGTTATTAAAGGGGGTTAATTATGGGTATTAGAGATATGTTTAATCATAAGTATCCTATCACCAATTTGCATGAAATTGATTTAACTTTTATGCATGATGATATCGATAAAATGATTGCACTTTTAGAATCCTGGGAAAGTATCATTGAAGAATTAAGAGAAGGCTTAAACGATCTTAACGGAATTAATTCAAGGGTGATTGCACTTGAAAATTTAACAACTGGTTTAAATCAAGCATATTCAGACATTGCAGCCCTTAAAAATCAAACAAGGGTTAATACTTCAGCTATTGATGCAATAAGGCTAGAATTAGATAATTTGGTTGATTCCTGGGATGAATTTATTAATAGTTTCACCTATTATGTAGATAGTAAGGTTGAAATTGAAAAAAGGGCAAGAATTAAAGGCGATTATGATCTTGATGTTAAGATTGAATCACTTAAAATTCAGGTATATGATGATATTGAAATTCTTTATCAATTAATCCAGCAGCTTAATCCAGTGGATGTATATAATCCAGTTAGAGGATTAAGGGAAGATTTTGATAAAAACAATGCAGATGTTTACCAGGATTTAAGGTATTTTGGTTTTACAAATGCAGAACTTTCTGAATTTGGTGTTTCAAATAATCATGTGGCCAGCTTAGTACATAATAATCGTGATTATGCTTTAAATGCCAAAATCAGGTTTAAAAGACATTGGCTGTTTTCTCCGTGGACTGGCAAAAGATGTCCACACTACAATGCAATATCAGAAATGTATGTAGTTGGTATCGGTGGAGCAAACAACAATGCATTTTATGCAGCAATAGCAGCTGAATCAAAAACTAATGATGATTTAGCTGATTATATTGTAGATAATAAATCAAGATACTTGTATATGGTTTAATTTAAAAGGGGGTTAAAATATGTCTAGTTCAAATTTTACAACACATTATTCAATACCACTTCCACTTGGAACAGATCTTACAACACCAATGGATTATAATGAAGCTGCTGAAGCAGTTGATACAGCACTTTTTGCTGCAGAAACAGATGCTGGTAACGCTTCAGAAGCTGCTGCAGCTGCTGTTACAACTGCAAATGCTGCTGCTGATGCAGTTGATACACTTTCAGGTGATCTTTCTCAAGAAAAAGCCAAAATTGTAGCACTTCAGACACGTGTTACAAATGCAGAAAATGAAATTGATGATGTTAGAGCTGATAGTTCTGATATGATCACTGCATACAATGAGCCAACAGCAACAGCATCACATGCTTATGCAATTGGTGATTTTTTCATCTATAACAACACACTTTATAAGGCAACCGCTGCAATTGCTATTGGTGCAACAATTGTTCCTGATACAAACTGTGAAACAACAAATGTTTCAACAGAGCTTATTGAAATAAAGTCAGCTTTATCTGAACAGATAGTCGCACGAGTAGTAGCAGATGGAGTTAAAAATAGAGCACAGATTTTAGCTGAGTTATATAATGCACTTCCTGATAATAAAGAACGTCTACATTTCACTAAATTTAAAGCAGGAGTTAGTATGATGGCGTGTACCGCTATCACTGCAACACAAGTAGTATATTCTAAAGGAACTACAACTAGCTCTGAATTGGAAAATGATGAGGTAATTTTAGCATCAACTACTTCTAATTCTCATCAATACAGATGTGCTGTTAATTCAGGAGCAACTACTTTTGAAACATTAGATAGTGCCATTCCAACAAATGGTACCGTGTTTGCCATAATTTCAAAAGGTAGCTATTAAAATAAAGTTATCTTTATCACAACATATTCCCAAAACTTTAGATCATCCTGGTTGCATTTGTGACCAGGATGATCTCTTTTTATATCTGTTATAAATTCTATTAATTTCCAATATGTAAATATGTTTATAATTACCGCAAATCCGTTACCGTAAATCCGATATCGTAAATACGGTACCGTATATCCGATAT
>JAZLBN010000051.1:0-15678 GCA_045613725.1 Candidatus Gastranaerophilaceae bacterium | reverse complement strand
GGTTTTAATTTCATGTTTGTTATCTATGCACAATGATTTTAAAACTTTATCAATATATTCAGGACATTGTCTTTTTATATATTCCGCTCTGTGTAAATTATTTATGTATTTTTTTATTTGAGTAATAGAGGTAAGAGGAGTATTTACTTCTTTATTTTTTAATAATTTAGATAATCTTTCTGGTTCTTCTGTATCTAAACCTGATTTTGTATTGATCTTAGGGTAATATTCTAGTGGAAGTTTATTATCTCTAAGATATTTTGTAACTACTCTGTCGTAGTTATCTCGACAAACAACAAACACGTCTCCAGTATTTTCAAAATTTTCAAAAATCTGTTTTCCTACACCACGAATTAGTTCAGAAATTTCTGTAGCTGTTTGTTCAGGCGCTTTACGGATTCTAAATGCTCCAGAAAAAGATGGTGATGTGTTGTTTTGAATGTTCATTAAATTTACCTCCAGATATACTAACTCCTCTGAAAATATTTTTTGCTATTAATGATAAATAAGTTGAATAAATATTTTTGGTATTTATTCAACTTGTTTAGATTTTATTTAAATTAATAAAGAATTAACCTCTAAAGTAATTAGTTAGTCCTTCATGAAGTTTTTCATCTCGGCATAATTTTTTTAATTTTGCTATTGCTCGATTTTCAATTTGGCGAATTCTTTCACGAGATACACCGTATTGAGAGCCTATTTCATCTAATGTTTTTTTCATGCCATTACTATCTAAACCGTAGCGTAGAATTAAAACGTCACGTTCTTTCTGGCTTAGTTGGTCTAAAATGTGTCTGATATCGTCAAATAAGTTTTCTTGAGTAACTTTATTGTCCGGAGTAATCATCGAATCATCCACTACAAAATCTGCAATTTTTGCAGTGTCATCATCTGAGCCGGATGACGGAGTATCCATGCTTACTGTTAATTGCGCTGAGCGAATAACTTCGGTTAATTTTGCTACAGACCAGCCTAAACGGTATGCAATTTCTTGCTTTGTTGGTGTGTGTCCAAGTTCTGTTGTTAAGTCAAGAGTCACACGTCTGATTTTACCAATCGAGTCTATCATGTGAATTGGCAATCTTATTATTCTTGCTTTATCTGCAATAGCTCGAGTTATTGCTTGTTGAATCCACCAAGTGGCATATGTTGAAAACTTATAACCTTTTTTGTAATCAAAACGATCTGCAGCTTTCATCAATCCCATGTTGCCTTCTTGTATTAAGTCTAAAAAAGATAAACCTCTGCCAATATATTTTTTTGCAACACTTACGACAAGTCTTAAATTCGCATTTACTAATATGTCTTTTGCAAAAGAATCATTATTTTCACGAATTTTGCGGGCTAAGTCAAGTTCTTCTTCTGCGCTTAGAAGAGGAATTTTCCCAATTTGTCTTAAATATATTTTAACACTATCATCAGAGTTTATTGAAATTAAGCTTTCTTGAATTTTAGGATCTTCAACTGATTTTAAAACGTCGTCACCATCTTCAGTATCAGAAATATCAGTTTCCATCTCCTGAAGTTTTTTAAAGTCTACGTGTTCATCTGATATATCATCAGTTAGTATTCCGAATTGTTCAAATTCTTTTTTCACAGTATGCTCCAATCTTACTATAACCTTATGATATAACTATGAATAAATTTTGGGGTCATCTAATTATATTATTATTTTGATTTTTTCATTAGCTTTTGGCGTAAAGTTTCAAAAATAATGGCACTTAATGCGTTAGATACATTCAAAGAGTTGAAACTATTCTGCATCGGTATTTTAACAATAAAATCAGACGCTTTTAAAAGAGATTTTGACACTCCGGCATGCTCAGCTCCCATAATTATTGCAAAGTTCATATCATCATATTTAACATCATAGTAATTATCTTTTGCAGATGCATCTGTTGCAATTACCCACCAGTTGTTATCTTTTAGATTCTGTACTGCGTTTACAAGGCTATTGACTTTTATTATAGGAATATGGTTTATCGCGCCTGCGCTAATTTTTTCAACTACAGAGTTTACTTGAACATTTCTTCTTGAAGGAATAATAATTCCGTCAACACCTGCACATACGCAAGTTCTTATGATTGCACCAAGGTTATGAGAATCTTCGACACCATCGAGGATGACAAGTGATGAGTTGGTGTGTTGTTTTGATTCTAAAAATTCATCTAAGTCGTAATATTTTATAGGTGAAATTTGTGCAATGATTCCCTGGTGATTGAATTCAGCGTATGGTATAAATTTTTCTTTTGCAACAAACTGAAAAACAATACCACGTTCTTGTGCTAATTCTTTTATTCTATTAATTTTGTTATCTGAATGGATATTTTTTGAAATTAAAATTTTATTTATTTCTCTATTTCCTGCAATGAGTGCTTCCATTACTGAGTTTTTGCCATATATGATATCAATATTTTCCATGATTATTTTGATGCCTCTAACATTCTATCAATACATTTAACTGCTTTTCTTGCAATTGTTTCATCTACAGTGATTTCGTTTGTTTCATTTTCTAGGACATATAATATATCTTCTAATGAAGTCATTTTCATTGATGGACAAACTAAATTATTGCGAATTGGAATAAATTCTTTTTTTGGATAATCTCTTTTGAGTCTATCAACAACGCCTTTTTCTGTAACAATTATAAACGATTCATTATTTGAATTTTTAACATAATTCATGATTCCTGTTGTGCTACCAACATAATCGGCAAGCAATGCTACAGACATTTCGCATTCTGGATGTACCAAAACATGTGCATTTGGATATTTGCTTCGTATGTTTACAATTTCTTCTGGAGAAATTTGTTCATGAATAGGGCAACATCCTGGGTATGTTATAACTTCAACATTACCTAATTGTTTTTCTACCCACTTACCTAAGTGTTGATCTGGTAGAAATAATATTTTTTCTGCATTTAAGCTTGCTACTACTTGAATTGCGTTAGAGCTTGTGCAACACAAATCACATTCTGATTTGACTTCTGCTGTTGAATTAACATAACACACTACAGGAATTCCTGGGTATTTGATTTTAAAATCCAATATCTGTTTGTAGTTAATCATATCTGCCATTTCGCAACCAGCATCCATTTGAGGTAATAAAACTTTTTTTGTTGGCGATAGAATTTTTGCGGTTTGGGCCATAAATGATACGCCTGCAAATATAATAATTTCAGCATCAGTCTTTGCTGCAACTTGACTTAAATATAAAGAGTCCCCAACGTAATCTGCAACTAAATCAATCTCTACAGGTTGATAGCAGTGTGCGAGTATTACTGCTTTTTTCTCTTTTTTAAGCTTATTTATCTTTTCGACTATTGCCTGCATAAAAATTCTTTCTCCTTCATTTGGTGTAAATTTATGTTAAGATTTTTTCATTTATAGAATATATTGTATAATAAAAATAAGATTATAGTAAGAAGAGTAAAAAGGTAGATATGTCATTAAACAGTTTATTTGGAATGGGTGGAGGAATTGACGTTTACGTAACGGTTTCACCTTCATGCGGGTTAGAAATGATCGAGCTTGATAAGCATGGTCATGTTAAGTCTTATGCTCAAGTAGAGCTTGATTACAATGAAGCTCAAAGAGAAATTGCGAATTATGATAATTTTAAGGCTGGGTTGGAAACATTATTTCAATTGAGGAATATTAATCCAGCAAAAGCGAATGTGCATTTAAGTTTACCAACAGTTTGGTTTGGTTTAAAAGAGGGGTTACCTTTACTTTTAGATGATGCAGCAATCACAAATATTGTGTTAGGTGAATTAGAGCAAACTTATGTATTTAAACGTAAAGAACCTTTACCACGTTGGTTTGATGCATTAGCTTCAACAAATTCAGATTCAAGAAGTGTATTCTACACTGCAATTCAAGCTGATGTTGTTGCTAAGATTAAAGATATTTTAGGTGCAATGGGTGCAACTCTTGTAAGTGTTGAATGCTCATTATTCGCTAATTTAAGAGGTTTGTGTGTTACTGGTATTGCTGGTGCACAAATGCAAGATAATCAATCTTGGAGTTTGATGATTGTTAATAACAGTGGCTTCCAACTTCTAGGAATGCAAGGTAAGAGAATTCTTGAATTCTATGAAGAGCCATTACCATTAAAATCATATGAAGGTGAAGAAATTTATGCAGCTATTGAAAATGCTGCACAAATTGCGCTAATGAGTACACCTTCAAGTTCATTGATTATTGTTTCTGAAACAGATTTAGTTTCTGCAGAAATACTTGCAGGTAGATTACAATTTGGTGGTCAAACAATTTTCGTAGAAGAAAACCAATATAAAAAAGAACCTTTGATGGAAATGAGTTTGAACATTCTTTCTGATGATCAACTTAAAGTTTCATTACATGCAATTGGTGCGATGTCAGCTCATGGTTTAATACCTGTAGATATTAATTATATTGCTGATAATACTAAAACAACAACTCAAGTTGCAACTATTGAAGTTGGTGGTATGGAAATTACACCAAGCAAAGCAAGTGCAATGCTTCTTGTGTTGGCGGCTATTGTATTAGTACCATTATGGCTTGGACAAACTTTCACTCAAGACTTGATGAATAAAGAACAAGAAAAAATCGGTACTTTGGATAGTGAGATAACTCAACTTGATCAACAACTTAAGTCATATACTGAAGAAAAAGGAACAACTGAGTTTGATCCAATTATGGAAATTGAAAATGTTCTAAAAAATAATAGAACAAAAATTATGGCATATGCTGCGTTGGGTGAATCAATTCCGCAAAATCTATATTTGACATACTTCTTAACAACTGATAATGGTCAAATTAATATTAAAGGTTGTGCAGATTCTGTTGAAGATGTATATGTATTCTTTAAAAATTTAAAAGATTCGCTAGTTGAATCTAACTTACGTATAAGTAAATTAGACTTGAAAGCAGGATCTTTAGATAAAGTTGTTAATAGTACAGCTTCTACAATTGATAGTGCTCCATATATATTTGAAATTACAAATATGACGGATTCTCAATTGAAAGCGTACATGAAAAAATTAGCAGATGCAGCTAAAAAAGCTGCTGATAAAGCTAAAAAAGGTGATAGTGAATCATCTGAAGAATCTTCAAATGAAGATACTGAAAAAAAGACTGATGCAGAATAATCAACATTGAAGGATAGAAAATGGATAACGAAAAATTAAAACAATTTATGATTCCTATAGTACTGATAGTACTAATCGTTGTGGGTATTGGTTATATTGCCCCTAAGATTTGGGAAAACTATAGCGGATATACATCGTTGCAATCAGAAGTTGCAACTAAGGAAGCTTCTATTCAAGAGAAAAAGCTTAAAATTGAGCAGTACAAAAGAAAAGAACAAGAAGAAAAAGATAAAGAAAAGGAAAATCAAAAACTTGGTAAACCATTCTACAAACCTGTAATGACTGGTTTGGATACTGAAGCTGTTATTGCTGGTGAGTTTGCTGAAATATTACAACTTGTTCGTGCTAACCAAATCAAAGTTAGATCAATTAAATATGATTATGATCCAAGTGATGATAACTTTGTTAAAAGTGCTGGTAGCCAGTACAATGTAGCAAGATTGAATATGGAAATGGTTGGTAACTATTCTAATTATGATAATTTCTTAAAAGAAATGTACAAACACGAACATTTCCTTGATATTCAAACTGCTGAGATTGTACCTTATAAAAAGAACAAAAGAGTTCTTCTTATCAACTTTAAGGTGAAATTGTACGCTAAAAAATAATTATTTTATTTAGTTAAAATCAATAGCAAAAAGATGCTTATCAGATTTTATACAAGTATTACAAAAGCTCGTTTCAAGCGAGCTTTTTTTATTGTAGTCAGCAAAGTTACTGCCACAACGCCCACGATAATCATTAGCTAGGAATGGACAAGTGTAAACTCCTGATGCAGTCAATGTTCGGCTTGATTTGCAATCTAAGATTTGTGTATTTATTTGGTTTAAATTTTCTTCTTCAAATTTTGCATTTTTATCATGCCAAGGAATAATATTTATATTTGTCGTGCCAATGTTAAAATCATTACGTTTGAATAATTTTAAAAAGCCTTCGATGAGTTCACTTTTTTGGATATTGTAATAATTAACGACGTTAATATATGGTTGAAAATCATATTTAAGCAGGTGTTTTATTGCAAAAACTGTGTGTCTAAACGCTCCCCTGTATCTCAAATCATCATTTTTTATCTCGTCAAAGTGATCAAGACTTAATTTAAAAATAATTTCATTATCTGATTCTTCTTCAACTTTTTTTAAAAAGCGAGCTTTTTTTTCGTTTATAAATGAACCGTTTGTACAAATACATACATTATGGTCCTTTAAGCATAACCTTAATATCGTATTGAAATCCGGATGGGTCATTGGTTCTGCTCCTGTTAGGTATATGCAGTGAATATTTTCACCTGCAATCTCATTTAAAGCTTGTTTTATGGTGTCTATACTTATGTAATCTATTTCCTTTTTATATTTAGGGAAGTCTATGTAACAATGTTTGCAATGTTGGTTGCAATTTTTTGCTGTTAATTCAATGAATAAATGATTGAGAGACTCTAAATGAACAACTTCTGATTGGTAAATATTACTCTTCATATATATAACTCCTTTTTACATAAATCATGTTCTCTTAATAAAAATAAAAATAAATTATCCACATTGCTAAAAGATTTTAGCTCTATGGCTATTTTGTGCTAAAATTTTAATATGGTAAAAATATTAGACTGTACAATGCGTGATAGTGGTTATGAAACAAACTGGTCGTTTGACGATGAATTTGTTTTCAGTCTTATGGATAAATTAAAGCAATTAAATATAACTTTTTTTGAAATAGGTTATAGAAACCATTATGATAATGAGGATAAAGGTCGTTTTTATAATTGTACAGCACCAGTTATTGAACCTTTTGTCAGTCAAAAAGGTAGTTTAAAAATTGGTGTAATGGTTGATTCAAAAAGATTTTTTGAAGATGATTTTTTGAGTTCAAAAGAAGATGTCATAGATTTTATTAGGGTGGCGTGTCGTTCTGAAGATTTGGACGAGGCTTTTGTTATATTAGAACTTTTGCATAATCGTGGTTATAAGGTTTTCTTACAGTTGATGGATATACATAATGTAGATGCAGATGGATATTTAAAGCTTTTTGCTTGGGAAAATAAAGATACAATTGAGAGTATTTATTTTGCTGATAGTAAGGGTATATTAAAAAGTGATGAGGTAATGAGTTATTATTATAAATTAAAGACTCTAGGTTATAGTAATGTAAGTTTTCATGCTCATAATGCATCAAATATGGCTTTAACAAATAGCCAAAAGGCTATTGAATTAGGTGCATACAGTATTGATGTTTCGCATATATCCGGAGGGCGAAATGGTGGAAATTTAACAGCAATGGAATTTTATAATAAGTAATAAAAAAGAGTAAGTTAAAAACTTACTCTTTTTTGTATGTATTTTAAATTTAAATGTTTATACATCAGGTAAAGTGCCTTTAACTTCAGCAACTTCATCACATCCAAGTTTAAACTCTTCGTGTAATGCTTTTACTGCAGCTTTAGCATCTTCTTTGTTAATTAAACAGCTAATTTTAATTTCACTTGTTGAAATCATTCTAATGTTGATATTATTTTTAGCTAATGTATCAAACATAGTTGATGCAATACCTGGTCTGTCAATCATACCAGCACCAATTATTGAAACTTTTGCTATATCGCTATCAATTTTCACGTCACCCGCATTTAATTTTTCTTTTACAGTATTTACGATTTCACGAGCTTTTTCTAGGTCTTCTTCGTTAACTGTAAATGCGATATCATTAGTGTTAGATGCTTTGCGTGCATATGATTGAATAATCATATCAACTGAAACATTTTCTTGAGCTAAGCTACCAAATAAAGTAGCAGCAGCACCAGGGGTATCTGGAACATCTGTAACTACAAATCTAATTTGTGATGTATCAGCAGCCACTCCTGCAACAGGTTTATGTATTTCCATTTTTTCAACTCCTACAATTAGTGTTCCCATATTTTCTAATTTAAAACTGCTTCGTACCCTTAATGGGACAGCACATTGTTTTGCAGTTTCTACACTGCGTGGATGAAGAACATTAGCACCAGCATGTGCCAATTCCAACATTTCTTCATATGAAATTATATCTAATCGTGATGCGTTAGGTACAACTCTTGGGTCTGTTGTGTAAACACCTTCAACATCGGTATAAATATCGCATCTTTCAGCATTTAAAGCTGCAGCTAATGCAACTGCAGATGTGTCTGAGCCTCCACGACCTAATGTTGTAATCTCGCCATCTTCAGTTACACCTTGAAATCCAGCTACAACGATAATATTTCCTTCTTCTAAATTCTTTTTTAATTTATCTGTTTTAATATCAACAATTCTTGCTTTTGAGTGAACATTTTCAGTCAAAATTCCAATTTGTGAAGCGTTAAAACTAACAGCTTTATATCCTTGAGCTTGAATAGCCATAGTTAATAGAGCTATAGACACGCATTCTCCTGTAGATAAAAGCATATCCATTTCTCTTGCTGAAGGATTTGGGTTTAAATCTTTAGCCATTTTAACTAAGTGGTCAGTGGTGTGACCCATAGCTGAAACTACAACAACTACGTCATTTCCGTTGTTTTTTTCTCTTATGACGGTTTTAGCGACATTTTTCATTTTTTCTGTATCTGCGACAGATGTTCCGCCAAATTTTTGTACTATAATCTTTTTCAATTTATTTATTTCCCTGTATATTTACTAATATATTTTCTAAATCTATTTTTTCTGTTTCGTATTCAAAATTACCTAAAGTTTTTATTTTTTCGGCAACAGAAATTGTTTCTTTTATATTATATTCGCAAACATTCTCCTTGACAAGCCTGTAAGATGTATAAAACAATAAATTTAAAATCTCTGTATTATCAATAGAAATTCTATCAGCTTTACGTAATTTTCTTTGAGCATCTGCGAAATCTTCAATTTCGATTAACCATTTTGAGTATTCGATTAATCCTGATAGATAATGAGGATTTTCCTGAATGAATTTTTCATAATTTTCTCGGACTTTTACCTTATTGTTTAAGTTTTTATATGCTCTTGCAAGGTTAATATAATTATATGTTTGTTTTGAATCTGTTCTTAGAGCTTTTTTAAACATATCTATAGCATCTTCAAACTTATTTTCTGTATATCTTTCAACTGCAATAGCTTCTTGAATATATACATTTTTTCCGAATTTTTCTTTTAGTTCGCCAAGCAATGTGAAATCACCATAATAAGAATTTACTAGAGCTAAACCGATTTTAGAATCAGTGTATTCAGAGTCAAATTCAAGTGATTTTAAAAAATGAATCTTTGCTGTATCGTAGTCAAAAAATCTAACACATGCTTTTCCCCATTCAAAATGTAAGGTTTCATTTTCTAATCCTCGTTCCAAGGCTAGTCTGAATACTTGTTCAGTTTTTTCAATATCTTTCTGTTGAGAATAAATTTCTCCTAGAACAAAGTATGATGGTAGCATCAATTTGTTATACTCAAGTGATTTTTTTGCGTATTCTTCAGCCGCTTTGAAATCAGATTTCAGTAATTTTAAATTTGCATATTCATAAGTACTGCTTTCGTTAGGAGCAACTTTTGCTAAAAAACTCAATTTTGATTCAGCTGAATCATAATCACAAAGGCGAATTTCCATAATCGCAGACAATAAAATTGCTGTGTAATTGTATTTGCTTATTTGACTTGCCATAACAAATTTGTCGTGGGCAAGAGCATACTTTTTCTTTTTCATCAAAGCCATACCCCAACCAGTGTAAACATCTGTATTCATAGGTGTAACTTTGTTTGCTTTTTCAAACGATTCGATAGATTCATCATATAATTTATCGTTAAGTTGGCTCATTCCTAAGCGTAGCCATATTTCTTTGTCTTGTTGGTTAAGCTTTGCAGATGTTTGGTAGTATTCGATTGCAGTGTTAAAAGAAAGTCGAAGCTCATGAATCTTTCCAAGATATTTATAAACTCTTGCATCTTGAGTTGAGATATCTATAGCTTCTTGTAATATTGATTCTGCCTCATCAAATTGTTTCTGTTCAATCAGTTTTTTTGCTTTATTGACATAAGCAACAGTTGGAAGTGATTGAATGATTGAATCCTTTTTGTATGTATCAACAGAACCACTTAGTTCTTTAATTTTTTCAGAAATGTTATTTATCCAACTAAACAATCTACTACCTCTCTAAATGCACCATCACCTGCATTGTTATTTGTAATTTGAATATTTTCTACCATTTTAACTTTTTCTACAGCATGTGGAACTGTAATTTTATACTTTGCATAATTCAAACATTCTAAATCATTTATATCATCACCAATATAAAGATATTCTTCTTGTGTTAAGTTGTACTTTTCTATGATTGATTTTAGGATGTCTATTTTTACTCGAATTTTTTGATGTATTTCTTTTATATTAAATTTTTCAGCCAAAATTTGGATAGCTGAATTAGCTTCTCCTGAAATTATTGCAATTTCGTATCCGTTTTTTTTCAGGATAGATAGCGCCATTACGTCTTTGAAATTGAGTTTTCTAGATGTCGTAAAATCTTCGTTAATATATACGCAATTATCTGTAATAACTCCGTCAAAATCTGTAATAACCATTTTTATTGAACTTGGTAAATTAATCCCTGACATTTACTTTATTTAAAATCCTATGTATTAACAAACCCGCTACTATCTGATATAATTATAACATAACTGTTAAAACTTTATAAGTGATAAGTGAGAAAAAAGTAATAAATGTTTTCATATTTTTATATTGTTAATATCTGTGTAATCATTGTTTTTATCTGTTTATTTTTTATAACAAGAAGAACGAATAAGCGTTGGTCTAAAATTAATGATTATTTAGGTAAGGTAACAACTACGGTAGATTCAATTCGTTATGGTAATTTATCAACAAAAATTGAAAAAATAGAACACCCAACATATCAAAATGTTACCGATAGTATTAACCGAATGGTAGAGACTTTAAATGATCGTGAGAAGATGATTATTGAATATCAGGCAGAGTTGATGCGTCAAAATAAATTGCTTGAATCTGTAATTAATTCCTTATCTGATGGGATTCTTATCATAAATGAAAAATTTGATATATTACGAGCTACACCCAAAATTTTGACTTGGTTTGGAATAAAAGGAAAAGATATTATTGGTAAAAATGTATTTGATTTTATTCAACCTGTAAATGATAGCGATTTTGAGATATCAACTGAATTAAACAATATTGAAATATTTATTAAGCATACTCCAACGAATAATTTTATCATCAGTTCACAGGCATTGTCTTCTCTTGAAAAGAAAAGATATGTCTTGATTATAAAAGATATTACAACTGAAAAGGAAATAGAAACCTTAAAAGAAGATTTTGTTGCAACATTAACTCACGATTTGAAGGTTCCAATTGTTGCAGCCTCAAATATGATTGATTTACTTCTTGCAAACAAATTTGGAGAAATTTCTGAAAAACAAAAATTCGCACTAGATAGTATGAAAACTTCTAATAAAGGTTTGCTAGATTTGGTTCAAATTCTTTTAGAAACTTATAAATTAAAAGAACAGGGTATCCAACTTGTAAAAGAAAAATTTGGACTAAATCCATTTATAGAGGAAATACTTCAAGAAATGCAACCTATTGCAGGCGAATCTAAATTAAAAATAGAGTTTATTAAACCAACGGAAAACTATTCTATAGTTGCTGATGCAATGCAATTACGCAGAGTTGTTAAAAATCTTATTCTTAATGCAATTGATCATAGTAATACTAAAAAACCAATTAGTGTAAAAATTAATAAAATACCGAATTTTACAACAATATCTGTTATAGATTATGGTCAAGGTATCCCTGAAAAAGAACTTAAAATGATATTTAATAAATATTATTCAGCAGCAAAAAAGCTTAGAAAAGTGGGTACAGGATTAGGTTTGTATTTATCTCAGCAGATAGCACTTGCACACGGTGGAGAAATTGTTGTATCAAGTGAGGAAAATGTTTATACAGAATTTTGTATTAAGATTCCAAACTAGGGGTAAATGTAGGAGTCACTCTGAACTCGATTCTGGGTCAATCAATGAGTATGAAAATTTCGCTCATCCTTAGTAGCCCTCACCCTAACCCTCAACCTAAAGGTACGCAGTCTCACTCGACTCATAACTTCGTCGGTTCGGCTAGTGTCCCGCATGCGGGCGAGGGGACAAAGTAAATGTAAATTGGGTGTTTTATTCAACAAACATATTAATAACCTTGCAAAGGGGGTAAATATTGTGTATATTAAAAAGTATAAATAGTGTAATAAGAAAAGGAAGAAATAAGATGAAAAAGAGTTCAGCATTCACTTTGGCAGAAGTGTTGATTACATTAGGTATTATTGGTGTGGTTGCAGCAATGACAATACCAAACTTGATTGCAAATACTAATGGTGCAAAATACAGATCTGGATTTAAAAAAGCAATCTCAACATTATCTCAAGCTGGTCTTATGGCACAAGCTCAATATGATTTTGATTATGCTGGTTTGACCGGTGCAGAGGCTACTTCAGGTTCTTGTGCTTCAGATCACCCAGAATCTAATATGACAATGTGTGCAATCTTAAATGGTACATTAACTGGTCAAACTTTTAGAGGTAGAGTAAAAGATATTAAAAGACAATCAAATTCTTCTTCAGGGGCTACATCTACATCTTATAAGATTGAGCGTGTTCACGCATTAGGTGCAGGTGCTATTGGTGACTATAATAATTGGTTTGCCTATTCATTAGCAGATGGTTCTATACTTGCATTTAGTGATGATATGACAGGGTGTACGTTAAATGTTGGTGAAGATATTTATCCATCTGATCCTCATTTTAATTGTCGTGGTTTTATTGATGTAAATGGTGTTACATTACCGAATAAAGAAGTACAATGTAGTACTGGTTATGCTTCTGGTAGTGTCAATCAAGATTATTATACTTGTATAGTAAGGAATAATGCAACTGATATGACAGATATTTTCCCAATAATATTCCATGATGGTATTGTAGAACCTGGGTCTGATGCTGCTAAGTATGTATTAACAACTGCTAAATAGTTAGTAAAATTCAATATTTAAAAACAGAGAAGGATATTTTCTTTCTCTGTTTTTATTTGTTATAAAGAAAGTTTACATTTTATCAATTCAACTAGCAAAAATTTTTATTTTCTGTATTAATAGTGTTGGGGAATATGGTCTTTGATATGGTGAATTCTGTTACTGAAAAATCTATAATTAAACCAATTAGTGTGAATATGTATCCGTCATATTCTTCTCAAACTGTGCCAAAACAATCCCCTCAAATCGTTGAAGCGACTCAACCAAATCAGAAAACTGCAAGGAATAATAAATTATTATATCCGTTAAGTTTGATTGCTGGTGGTGCTGTTTTAATGTGTTTGGGCTTAAAAAGACCGTCAGCCAATGAGGTTTATGGTAATTATGTAAAAAATAAACATTTTGAGATGGATAAAAAAATAAGAACATTTGCATCCTTTGTAAAAGATTCTTTAGCATCCGTTTCAGCCGAGGTTAATAAATTTGTCGATAATTATAAGCAAAATAAATTGTTAAACCCAAGTGCGAATTTGGGGCCATTTAAAGTTCTTGATAATCCAAAACAAGTTGTTGAAGCACAAGAAATAGCTTTTGAAACGGTTAGAAATTCAACGGCGACAAGAGTTAATTTTGGAGCTTCAGATTTTGATGGCTTTGCAAGAATGTTATCAGGATTAAAAAAACAGGCTTCTGATGCTATTGGTAGACAAAAAAATATAGTAAAACGAGATTTAAGTGACTATGTCCATGTTACTGGAATAAGAAATGAGAAATTTTCTGATGTTGTTGAAGCAAGTGAAAATCAGTTAATTGAAATGAAAAATTTCTTGTGTAGTCAAGCAGATAGTATTAGTAGAGAACAAATGTTTGCGTTTACAAAACGTCAATACATCAAAATGGCTGATGCAATTTTAGAATCAAGAAAAAGAATTAGGAAGTCTAAGGAAAATATTATTGATGCGGCATATGAACGAGTTAGCAAATTGTTAAAAATGAAAGATTTGACGCCAACTTATAATATGGTTCCAAATGCAAGTAATTTTTCTAAATTAACACCAGAACAGTTAAAACCGACAAAATTGCCAAAAGATATAAAGGAAAGTTCATTTACAAATATATATTTGAGAATTTTGGAAACTAAAGATTTTTCAAAATTAACAGATAAAGATTTTCGTGAGATTTTTTATAGTACAAGTTATGAAAATAATTTGAGGGATTTAAGTTATTTAATTGATAGATTACGTTTAAGACAGGTTGTTGAATTATCTCAAAATCCTAAAAAAACATCGTCTACAGATATAATAATTTCAAAATTGGAATATTTATCAAAACAATTACAAGATTTTGGGAAAAGAGAATTATTAGAAAGTATAAGTAAAGATTTTGATGCAATGGGTATGGAGAAAAAGAGGGCAAGTATTTATTATGCATCAAGAATTGCAAGACGTTTAGGTTATGATAGTTTGCAAGAAATGGATAGTAACTTGCTCAAGGATAATGTTGCCTATAAAGATATGAATATTCGAAAATACATAAATATTTTTGTAAATAACCCTGATATTTATTTCTTTTAATATAAAACATGTTAAAAGTTTTAAACAAACTTAAATTTCCCCATATATAAAATACATGTTCATGATAGAATTTTAGTACAAATTATCTAGAGAGATATTTATTACTAAAAGGAGAAAAAGAATTATGACAGAAAAACGAGTATGGCTTTTCAGAGAGGGTGACGCATCAATGCGTAATCTTCTTGGTGGTAAAGGTGCAAACTTGGCAGAAATGACAAACTTAGGTTTGCCAGTTCCTCCAGGTTTAACTATCACAACTGAAACTTGTATGGCTTATATCAATAATGGCAACAAAATGCCAGAAGGTTTGATGGATGAAGTTAAAGCTGCATTAAAAGAAGATGAAGCACAAAAAGGTCAATAATTTGGCGATGCTGAAAACCCACTTTTAGTATCAGTTAGATCAGGTGCTAGAGTATCAATGCCTGGTATGATGGAAACAATCCTTAACCTTGGTTTGAACGATCAAACAGTTGAAGCAATGATTAAATTGACTAACAACCCAAGATTCTGCTATGACTCTTACAGACGTTTCTTAACTATGTTTGGTTCAGTAGCTTGGGAAATGGATAGACAAAAATACTTCGAATCTGAACTTGAAAAAGTTAAAGAAAGAGAAGGCGTAAAACAAGATACAGAAATTTCTGCAGAAGGTTTGAAATCATTGATTCCTGTTTATAAAAATATTATTAAAGAAGTTACAGGAAAAGAATTCCCACAAGATCCATATGTACAACTTCAAGAAGCTATTGAAGCAGTATTCAGATCTTGGAATATTCCACGTGCTGTTGCATACAGAAACATGAACAAAATTGATCATAACTTCGGTACAGCAGTAAACGTACAATCAATGGTATTTGGTAACATGGGTGATGACTGTGCTACAGGTGTTTCATTCACTCGTAACCCAGCTACTGGTGAAAACAAATTCTACGGTGAATACTTAACAAATGCTCAAGGTGAAGACGTTGT
>JAZLBN010000050.1:0-16856 GCA_045613725.1 Candidatus Gastranaerophilaceae bacterium | reverse complement strand
TAGAAGATTTGTAGTCTGTTTTCTTCTGCTGTGCTTAAAACCTTCGCGCCGCCCTTGATGAAGTTTTTGTGAGCAATCACAATGTCTGCATCATCAAGGTTCCTCGTGATTTCAGCATTTAAGTCAAGCCTTTCTATGACTTTTTCTGCTATACTTCTGGAGACGGCATAAAGGTAGATTTTTTTGAATTTCTTAATTTCTTCAACGTATTTTTGTCTTGAGAAACTAAATTTTAAACTTTCTGGATGTTCAATTTTTTCATCAAGTGCATTGATTTTATCAATAACGGTCGGTGCCTTTTCTTGAGTGGTCATATTTTCTGATGAGAAATTGTATGTTTTGTCAACTTTTCTAAGTTCAGGTCTAATTGGCCAACCTCTTAAAATGTAATCAACTGCTTCTGATGCATTTTTATATACCGCTAATGTGTTGCGGTCCAAGATTTCGATTACGATATCGAAAGTCGGCTGTTTCTCACGTTCAAGAACAGTTTTTTGTGAAGAGCGACGTTTTGCCTCATCATCACCTAATGTAACGGATTGAATACCGCCGACTAAATCTGATAATGTTGGGTTTTTTATCAAACTTTCTAGGCTGTTACCGTGAGCAGTTGCGATAAGCATAACCCCACGTTCAGCTATTGTTCTTGCGGCTTGAGCTTCTGCTTCTGTACCGATTTCGTCGACAACAATAACTTCTGGTGTGTGGTTTTCTACAGCCTCAATCATAATATCTTTTTGATATTCCGGCTGTCTAACTTGCATTCTTCTTGCGTGTCCAACTGCTGGGTGTGGAGTGTCTCCATCGCCTGCAATTTCGTTTGATGTGTCCACAATTACAACTCTTTTACCTAATTCATCGGCAACAAGGCGAGAAATTTCTCTTAGTTTTGTTGTTTTACCAACCCCTGGTCTGCCAAGGAATAATATACTTTTGTTTTGCAAACAGATGTCCTTAATACAAGAAATGGTCCCCGTGATGACTCTACCAATTCTACACGTAAGACCTACTACTTTACCTTGTCTATTTCTGATTGCACTGATTCTGTGAAGTGTTCCAGGAATACCAGAACGATTATCTGATGTAAATTCTTGAACTCTTGATGTAATGTAATCAATATCTTCATATGTGATATCTTTTGTACCAAGATATTCAATCTTACCGTCAGAATGTCTTATCTCGGGTGGTCGACCAATGTCTACGACAATCTCTATGACATCGGCCATAATTTGTTGGTCAATGTACCCTCGAATCCTGTCTGGCAGAATTTCAATCAATTTTTCTAAATCATTTTGAAGTTGTATATTGCTCATATATTCGCTGCCTTTCTATTTTGATTATAACAAAATATCCGTCGGCTATTAACTGCGATTTATAGTTTTAGGGACTTCTACTTTTATTATAAATCATGTATCGGAATTTTTCACATGAATCTTTACTAAAAAAGTAGTAATTTTAACAAAACTTTACATTTTAAATGTGTTTCAATGCGTGTCATATCAACACTTTTCATTTTAAAAAATCCAAAAAAAATAAAATTCTACATCCAAAGATTGAATTTCAAAATTGTTCTTTACAATCTGAAATACTTAGATGTTTTTGTGTAAAGTTTCGTTTACATAAGAAATGCAAAAGGTTATTGTTGATGATAATTTTTTAAAATTTTCTGTGTTTGTAGTAATATGTTGTGTGTGAAAACTGTTACAAAAGGAAAGGAATATTGATATGACAAAACTTTCACCATTACAAATTGAAAGATTACAGTACCAACCAAAACTTCCTTTAAGTTTACAAAGTGGTGTAAACTCATTAGAATTGGTTGAAGGATCAGCTACAGAATCTGTTAGAGATCAAGAACAAATTCAAGCATTATTTGCTAATACTTATGGCAAACCAACTGTGACATTTAAATCAACATCTGTTTCAGGTGTTTCTGAAATTAAAAATGTTGGTGTTATTTTATCAGGTGGTCAAGCTCCTGGTGGTCATAACGTAATTGCAGGTTTATATGATGCATTAAAAAATGCTAACCCTGAAAACAAATTGTATGGTTTCTTGGGTGGCCCATCAGGTATTATTGATGGTAAATATGTAGAATTTACTGATTCATTTATCGATGATTACAGAAATACTGGTGGTTTTGATATCATTGGTTCAGGTAGAACTAAATTAGAAACAGAAGAACAATTCCAAAAATCATTAGAAGTTTGTAGAAAATTAAACATCTCTGCTGTAGTTATTATTGGTGGTGATGATTCAAATACAAACGCAGCTTTATTAGCAGAGTGGTTTGTTAAAAATAATACTGGTATTCAAGTTATTGGTTGTCCAAAAACTATTGACGGTGACTTGAAAAATGAACAAATTGAAATTTCTTTTGGTTTTGATACAGCTACAAAAACTTATGCTGAATTAATCGGTAATATTCAAAGAGATGCTAACTCAGCTAAAAAATACTGGCACTTTATCAAAATTATGGGTAGAAGTGCTTCACACGTTGCTTTAGAAGCTGCATTACAAACTCAACCAAATATCACTTTGATTTCTGAAGAAGTTGAAGCTAAGAAAATGTCTTTATCTTCAATCATTGATTATATGGCTGATGTGATTGTAAAACGTGCAAATGCTGGTAAAAACTTCGGTATTGCTGTAATTCCTGAAGGTTTAATTGAATTTATTCCTGAAATGGGTTCAATGATTTCTAACTTGAATGATATTATGGCAACTTTGGAAAATGATCCAAGCTTTGTTAATGCAACAACTATTAGAGAAAAATTTGATATCGTTGAAAACAGATTAGACTCAGCAAACGCTGCAGTTTACGCTTCTCTTCCTGCGTTGATTAAAGAACAATTATTGGCAGATAGAGATCCTCACGGTAATGTTCAAGTTTCAAAAATTGAAACTGAAAAATTATTAATTGAAATGATTTCAACAAAACTTGATGAATTAAAAGTTCAAGGTGATTTTATTGGTAAATTCTCTGCACAATCTCATTTCTTTGGATATGAAGGTCGTTGTGCATTCCCATCAAACTTTGATGCTGATTACTGTTATTCATTGGGTTATAACGCATTTGCGTTGATAAACTTTGGTTTAACTGGTTATTTATCATCAGTTAGAAACTTGACAGCTCCAGCTTCAGAATGGGTTGCAGGTGGTGTTCCACTTACAATGATGATGAATATGGAAAAACGTCACGGTGAAATGAAACCAGTTATCCAAAAAGCTTTAGTTAGACTTGATGGACCTGTTTTCAAACAACTTGCTGATAACAGAGAAGATTGGGCATTGAATGATAGATACTTGTTCCCAGGTGCTATTCAATACTTTGGTCCAAGTTCAGTTTGTGATATCACAACAGTTACATTACAATTAGAAAGAGCTAAAGAATTAGCTTCAGTTTAATTTGTAATTTCTGAATAAATTAAAAGAGTCGTGGATTTATCTATGACTCTTTTTTCATGTTAAAATTGTTTTATGAAAGAATTTGATTTTTATATTGTTCCAACGCCTATTGGGAATTTAGGTGACATAACATTAAGAGCAATCGATGTGTTAAAATCTGTTGATTTGATTGCGTGTGAAGATAGTCGTGTTACTCAAAAATTATTGAATCATTTTGATATTAAAACAAAATGTATTTCATATCATAAATACAATGAAAAAGAACGCTTAAATCAAATAATTGAAATTCTAAAAAGTGGCAAAAAAATGGCGCTTGTATCTGATGCGGGAACTCCATTAATTTGTGATCCTGGTTCTGTTATTGTAAAAGAGTTAAGAAAAGAAGGTTTTTCAATTACAGCTTTAGCTGGTGCTAATGCTATTGCGACATTTTTGTCTCAAGTTTCTCGTGAAGATGAAAGCTTTACTTTTATTGGATTTTTGCCAAAAACTCAAGTGAAGGTTGAACAGATTGCTCTTCAATATAAATATGAGGATTTTGTTTTTTATGAGTCTCCAAATAGGATTGTTCAATCATTAGAAAATATTCAAAAAGTTCGACCTGATTCTAAAGTTGCATTTGGTCGTGAGTTAACAAAAGTTTTTGAAGAAGTTGTTGTTGATAAAATCGATGTTGTTATAGATCATCTTAAAAATAATGTATCAAAAGGAGAATTTGTTTGTCTTGTTTTTAGAGATGAAAAAACAGAAGATTGTGATCTGGAAGAAAAAGTAAAAATACTACAAAATAAAGGATATAGTGCAAAAGATATTTCAATAATTTTATCAGAACTTTATGGATTTAATAAGAATAATGTGTATAAATTTGTGCAAGGTAAACAGTTGTAAATATTTTGTACTTTTTTTATAATTTATGTTACAATCTTTGTGGGAGAGAGTTTGTAAGGAAGTATATTCTTGAAATTTGATAAAATAACAAAAAAGATATTATTAGCGGTTATGATTGTTGCAATGGCGCAATCTTCGAGTGTTGCTGTAGATGATGTTTGGGGTGGGATGGGGCTCACTGATGAAGCGATTCAATATGATACTCCTCGTTCAACTGTATTTGGTCAATATGACGGAGAATACTCTTCTGGTGCAAATTATGCTTCCCAAGCTGGAAATGTTTCTGATTCGGTAGAAAAAGAAAAACGACTTATTAGAGATATAGAAATTTATGGATTAAATTCAATCGCCGAACAAGAAATTAGAGACAAGATGCAAATGCGTCAAGGTGGTGAATATTCTCGAGATTTGTTGCAAACAGATTTGAAAGTTATTTATCAAATGGGCTATTTCTCAGAAAGAATGAAAGCAATTCCTTCAAAAAATGAAGATGGTTCTGTAACTGTAAAAATAGTTGTTGAAGAGAATATGCCAGTAAAAGATTTCACGATTGAAGGTAATTCTGTTATTCCTGTTGAGGATATTTTGGCTACATTAAATGATATGAAGGGTAAACCTCAAAATATTGCTCAATTGAATATTGCTATCTCTCAAATTCAAGAATTATATACTTCAAAAGGTTATATACTTGCTAGAATTGATTCTGTTACAGATGATCCTGACGGTACAATTAATATTAGTATCAAAGAAGGTATTATTGATAAAATTATGATCGAAGGTAACGAGAAAACAAAAGATTATATTGTTGCTCGTAACATTTTGACAGAACCAGGCATGATATACAATGAAAATCTTATAAAAGAAGATTTGGTAAGATTGTATGCTACACAAGCATTCAAAGATGTTACTCGTGAAATTGAGCCGAGTGATGAAATTCCTGATGCATATGATATTACAATTAAAATTCAGGAGCAAAGAACTGCAAGCATTTCTGTTGGTGGTGGTGTTGATACTGTCACTGGTTTGTTTGGTTCAATGGGGATTTCTGAAAACAATTTTAGAGGACGATGTGAAAGAATTTCTTTAACTGGTTTGGTTGGTACAGGGGTTATGCTTAATGACTCATCTGTAAAAGATCACATGAATATTCAAGCTGAATTGAGTTATTTTAAACCATATTTCTATAATGCTGATACATCTTTAAATAATAGAATATTCTTTAGAGATTTTGGTTCATACCAAATTCCGTTGGCAATAGAAAGAAGATTTGGTGCTGAAATGACTGTTGCGCATAGGCTTAAAAAGAATAGACATGCAACAGCTTCATTTAGTTTGGGTATGGAAAATATTGATGTACGTGAAGGTGATATTAATGGTATTACTAGAATGTATCAAAAATATAATATTCCAATCGCAGAGCGTGCTAGACAGTTAGAAGGCGGATTATTTATGTCTTTAAGCCCTGCATTAATTTATGATACAAGGGATTCTGCTACTGTTACAAGACACGGTACAATGGCTAGTTTAAGATTTGATGAAAATATTGGTTTAGATGGGTTTGATAAAACTAATGGTAAACTTACAGGTATGATTAAACAATATGTTCCTGTAGGTAAAAAGTCATCTTTATCTTTCACAGCTAAAGGTGGTGGAGCAATTCATGGTGATATCCCTGAAGTTATGGCATATCGTTTAGGTGGTCCTTATACTGTTAGAGGTTTCAAAATGAGTGGTGTTGGTACTGGTGATGCTTTCATTATGGGTTCTGCTGAGTTTGCAACACCTATTCCGTTTGCGGATAGAACAAGAATTTCTTTCTTACATAATATTAGATTTACAGTTTGGGCTGATGCAGGTAAAGTGTTTGATGGCACAGTTTCAAATACAATATATGATAGACCAATGTATGCAGTATCTGCCGGTGTTGGTTTAAAAGTGTTTATTCCAGGTATGGGACCTTTATCAATCGATTATGGTATTCCGCTTACAAATGCGGGTAGTAATGGTTCTGACCATGGATACTTTACATTTGGTGTAGGTGATTTATTATACTAAAATTTAATATAGGAGGTTTTCATGAAAAATTTAAAATCAATGGCATTTATAATGGCAGCGGGTTTGCTTATTTCAACAGCTACTCAAGTTAGTGCTGAAGTAGGTTATATAAATTATCAAAAGGTTTTGGATAATTATCCTGCAGCTCAGCAAGCTGTAAAAGAAATTGATTCAAAAAGTTTAGAGTTACAACAATTTATGGTTGATAAAGAAAAACAATATAAGTCTTTAGATACGCCGTTAAAAAAACAAAATTTTGAAGCTCAAACAGCTCAAGAATTTAATGCAAAACAAGAAGCTTTGTTCAAGCTAAGACAAACAAAAGAAACTCAAATTTTAAAACAAGTGCAAGAGGCAGCAAAAGCTGTAATGGTTGCTCAAAAGTTGGATGCAGTTGTATCTGATCAGGTAATTTTTGTTGGCGGTGTTGACGTAACCGATTTAACTATTCAAAAATTGAAAAACAAATAGGTTATATTTATGGAAAAATATTCTCAAGATGGAAAACAGTATCATATTGGGTTAAAATCTGGTGATATAGGTAAATATGTTATTCTTCCAGGTGATCCAAAAAGATGTGCAAAGATTGCACAGTATTTTGATGAACCTGTACTTGTTGCAGATAATAGAGAGTATGTGACTTATACGGGTTACGTTGATGGTGAAAAAGTTAGTGTAACTTCAACAGGTATAGGTGGTCCATCTGCAGCAATTGCGATGGAAGAGCTTGTAAAATGTGGTGCTGAAGTATTTATTCGAGTAGGTACTTGTGGTGGAATGCAGTTAGATATTAAAGGTGGCGATTTAGTTATTGCGACAGGTGCAATTCGTGCAGAAGGTACAAGTAGAGAATATGCACCGATTGAATTTCCTGCAGTTGCAGATTTTAGGATTGTAAATGCTTTAGTTGATGCAGCTGAAAAACTTGGTTATACTCATCACACGGGTGTTGTTCAGTGTAAAGATTCATTCTATGGACAACACAGTCCAGAAACAAAGCCTGTAAGTTATGAATTACAAAATAAATGGGAAGCTTGGAAACGATTAGGATGTTTGGCTTCTGAAATGGAATCAGCAGCATTATTTATTGTTGCAAGTTATTTAAATGTAAAAGTTGGCTCAATATTTTTAACTGTTGCAAATCAGGAAAGAGAAAAACAAAGTCTTGAAAATCCGGTTGTTCATGATACTGAAACAGCTATTAAAACAGCGATTGAAGCTATTAAAATTTTAAAAGGATAATATTATGTTTAGAAAAAACAGAATGGAATATGTTATCAAAACATGTTCAGGAGATGATGCTCAAGAATTACAAAATTTGTTGAATGAAATGTCAATGAATGGTTGGGATTTATATAGTATGCACGATGTTGGTGATGAAGAATCTGGTTCTGAGTTGAACTGTATTTTCATGCGTCCTGCAAAACAAGATGGTAATTCTGAATCTGACATAATTAACATCTCTGATTTTAAAAGCCAAATGGAAAAGATGCTTTCTCCTAAATTGACTGAATATGAACAATGTTTGGAAATCCAATCTCAAATAAGACGTCAGAAAGAAAAAATGAACAAGATTAAAGCTGAGCTTGAAGGTGAAGCTCCAGCATCTGTTTCAAGAAAAAAACTTAATGATAAAATTTCTGCAGGACTGAAGGAGCTTGAGGATTTAAAACTTCAATTGAATAAAGCAACTTCTCCTGATTTGATGTATTCAAAATTGCATGAAGAAAAATTGACAATATATTTGAGTGAAGAACTTCTGGGTTTTGTTGATTCAGATAGAGATAATTCAGGTGAGGAGCTTATTGCAGAAACTGTTAAATCTCGTTTGAAATTAACAGAAGAAAAGGGTTATATTATTCCAAAAGTTGTATTTAAAGATGATGAAAACTTAAATTCATGTGAGTTTAGTATAAGAATTCGTGGAATGGAAGTGCTTAGAACTTCTGTTTGCCCAAATCATTTGATGTTTTATGCTGATGAGTTGAAAACAAAAATAAAAAATTCTATTAGTACAATTGATGTGATTTCTGATAGAAAAATTGTTTGGGTCGAAAAAGATAAGGCAAAAGATTTTTGGCAAAAAGGTTTAACTCCATCAGAATATATAGCAAAAGCTTTGGAATATGTTGCAGTTAAGCATGTTGAAGATTTATTAGATTATGATGATATTGATAAATATTTAGAAGTTGTTGAAAAAGAAAATGAATTTCTAATTGAAAATATTATTCCAGATTTATTAACTTATTCTGATGTAAAATATCTTTTGACAAGTTTGATTAAAGAAAAAGTTTCTATAAAAAATATTACATATATTTTTGAAAAAATTAATGATTTTGCAGAAGAAGGTAGCAAAGCTGATATTCTTAATAAAGTCCGTTTATCATTATCAAGACAGATTTGTAGAAACTATACAAATGAAGATGGTGAAACAATTAGTGCATTTGAGCTATCTGAAAAGACTTATACAGATTTGGTTTTGGGGTGTGATGATACTGAGGATTCATTAATTAAAATTGATGGTGAAATCGCAGAAAAATTGGCTGATAAAATTACTAAAAAGTCTAAAAAGTTAGGTATTTATTCGCCAAAACTAATTGTTCCGATGGAATATAGACAGATATTTTTTACACTTTTATCTTTGTATTTAAATGATATTACGGTATTATCTCACGAAGAAATTGGATGTCTGTTTAAAATAGATAACTTAGGTGATATTTAATATTTATGAAGGGTGAAATTTTATGAGAAAAACAAATGCTTTTACTTTAGCAGAAGTGTTGATTACATTAGGTATTATTGGTGTGGTTGCCGCAATGACAATACCAAACTTGATTGCAAATACTAATGGTGCAAAATATCGTTCAGGATTTAAAAAAGCAATTTCAACACTAAACCAAGCAGGTTTGATGGCACAAGCTCAATATGATTTTGATTATGCAGGCACAACTAAAAGTAATGCTACTAATTGCGGTAGCGAGCATCCTGAAAGTGTAATGACATTTTGTTCTATTTTAAATGGCACTTTAACTGGTCAAACTTTTAGAGGTACTGTTTCTCAAATTAAACGTCAAACAAATAGCTCTTCTGGTGCAAGTTCTGATAATTATACTATTAATAGGAATCAGTTACCAGATGTAAGTAATTGGTTAGCGTATTCATTGGCAGATGGTTCAATTGTTGCTTTTCACCCAGATGCTCAGTCTTGTACTCTAAATATAGGTGAACAATGGAATTCAGCTACTGTATCTGCAGGTGGTCGATTGGAACATTGTGCTGGGTTTATAGATGTGAATGGTGTAACATTACCTAACAAAGAAGTAAGGTGTACTAATGGTGCTGGTGATACGTGTAATTATGTAAAAAATAATGCTAGAGATATGACAGATGTGTTTCCTGTATTCTTCCATGATGCAACTGTAGAACCTGCTTCCCCTCCTGCTAAGTATGTATTAACAACTTCAAAATAGAAATAAAGGCTTACCATTTGGTAAGCCTTTTAACTTGTTAAAATTTTTTATCTTCTTGCGTGATACCTGTTTGATATCCAGGAACAAGAAGTGCAAGTGGAATAAATCTTCCTAATAATGAACCAACGTGCGATGTTTTGTTCATCATTGAAATTGCCATACATAAATCATCAAAGTGCGGTGCAAAATCTGTTGTTCTGATTTCTCTATCAACTTCTCTTTTATAAATTTTTTCGTTAATAAAATTAGAAACTTTGTTTCCTACATATATTCCAACGCCTAAAAATGCAATAGTGCAAGTTGCGTTAGGTAAAATTTTCATAAATTTATTGGTAAAACTTGCTGTTTTTTTCAATATTCCATTAGAAATTTTGTTTAGATTAAATTGTGGCATTGCGTTTTCAATACGGTTTTCGTATTTTCCGTACATACGAGCACCCATACCTACAAGAAATACCGGAACTGCGATATTACCAAGCATTTGGCTTAAAACTTCTCGCTGTTTTGCTTTTCTATTTTCTTTTTTATCAACTAAACAACCGCCAACAAATCCACCTGCAACAGAACCCGCTGCGACTGATAAAATTTCTTTTTCGTGGTATTGAATAGAACTGTTTACTGGTTTGTATTTGAAAATAGCCCAATCTTTAATCGGGGTTTTGAAAATTTTTGATGGGTTAAGAGAAAATCCTTTTTTATGAGCCAAAATTGCTAAAACAGGAGTAGTTCCAGCAATAGCAGAAGCTAACACAATAGACTTTTGTTTTTTGTTCATGTCTGTTTGTGCGCCATGAGCTGTAAAGCTTGTTTGATTGTTATATGAATTTATTCTCGTAATCATGTTAATTTCCTATTGTTTTAGGTAATAAACCTGAACAAAAATTTTCTTGCTACCATATTGCACTACCTTAAATATTTGTAACATATTAGGAATGATAAGTGTAGTATATAGACTTTCTTTGTAACAAAATATTAAAAAAGAGTCGATTTGTCGCAAAAAATTATCTTGAGTGTTATTAAATATTTATTAGAAAAGGCAGAAATATAATGGCAGTTAAACTGAGACCTATAAATATACCAACAGCAAATACAAATAAAGTGATGTCACGTAATTTGGTAAAACAAATGGCAAGTGATGGATTTTTGCCTGTTATTGCATTAGAGGCATTTGTAGAAGCTGGTAGAACATATCAAGCTTACCAAAGAGGTGGCTTTGATGAAGCTAGAGAAAGAATAACAGAAGAGTTCTCTGGTGCTGTATTTTGGCTAGGCGGTGTAACTGGTTTGAACTGGCTATTTGAAAAAATTGGTCAAAAATGGCTTGATCTTCCTAATATTGATGTAAGTATTGCAAGTGATGGCGTTCGTAAACCACTTGAAAATTATTTAAAACATGAAAAAACAAAACAAGGTGCTGAGATTTTAGAAAAAACTATGGCTAAATTTAAGTTTATCAAAGTTATTTCTAGTGTTCTTATTGCAAACGCTTTTATTGGTTTTGTTTTACCAAAAATAAATCAATCAATTACTCGTTCTTATCATAAAAAAGATAACGAAAAACAGAATACACCAATTGATAATGTGGAATTAACAAATGGTGTAATTCTTGGTGATCCTAAAACAAATCCATTTATTGCAAAACCTACTTTTGATAATTTTGCAAATGATAAAAATGAAAAAGGTAAAGATAAAAAAGATGTATCATTTGGTTTAAATTTATTACAGATAGCAAATAAATTTGAAAGTGATAGAAACTATAAACTATTAGCAGTTGATGTTGGAACAGCTTCAGGTCGAGCTTATTCAGCTAGAAATAATGATGAAAGAGTTGAAATTTTATTCAGAGATCTTGCGTCAGTATACTTCTACATGTTCAATATGGCAAATATGAACACTTGGTTAAATAAACTTGAACAAAGAAACGAAAAAGCTAATATGTTAGCTTATGGAACAAGATTAGATCCTGTGTCTGCTGAGTTTGCAACTAAATACATGCAAAGTTATGTTGATTCTGTTGATGGTAAAAAAGTTGATATTGAAACATTCAGAAAAGATATGTTTGGACAAAAATTTGAACTTCCAGATTCATTAAAAGCAAAATTTGAAGGTGATAAGATTAAAATTCTTTCATTAGATACATTTAAAGAAGAATTAAAAGGACTTGTTCCTGAAAAATCTTATGCAGAAATTGTCGAAATAGCTGAAGACATGTCTAAATTACAACCACAAGTTAAAGGATTATCTATATTAACTCAAACTCAAATCGAAGATATTTTATCTGGTGGACATTTGAATAACCCTAAATTCTTAAAAGAATTCTATCAAAATAGATTCGGTAAGAAATTTATGAATAAATATCAATTTGTTGCACAAAATGAATTGGATGCTTACAAACGAGAACTTATTGATTATGTAAATAGTGTGATTGCTAGAGCTAAGAGCACAAATGCAGGTGAGATTACTGAATCGTTATTACGTAAAGCATCTAATCATAACTTAAAAATGAATGCAATTAACTGGGGAAGTGGTTTTGCGATATCCGCATTGTTCTTATCAACAGTGATTCCGAAGGTTCAATATCTCATCACAAAATTAAGAACAGGTTCAGATTCATTCCCTGGAACAAAAGAATTTGAAGAACAACCTAAGCAAGTTGCTTAATAGAATAAAAAAAAGACCCTACCAAATGGTTGGGTCTTTTTTATAATTTTATATAATTACTATACAGCAACTTTCATAGTTTTTTCGATGATTGAATTAAAGCTGTCAGCTTTTAATGAAGCGCCACCGATTAAAGCACCATCGATATCTGATTTAGACATTTGTTCTTCGATAGTATCAGGTTTTACAGAACCACCGTAAAGAATTCTGATAGCATCAGCTGCAGCAGCTCCAGAAACTTCAGCAACAACGTCTCTAATCATTTTACAAACTCTGTTAGCTTCTTCTGCATCACAAGATTTACCAGTACCGATAGCCCAGATTGGTTCGTATGCGATAACTGATTTTGCAACATCTTCTGAAGAAATTCCATCTAATGCTGCTCTGATTTGAGATGCGATGTGAGAATCTGTAATACCGCTTTCTCTTTGTTCAAGAGTTTCACCACAGCAGATGATTGGAGTTAGTCCGCCAGCTAAGATAGCTTTTGCTTTTTTGTTAATCATTTCATCTGTTTCAGAGAAGTATTCTCTTCTTTCAGAGTGACCGATGATTACAAATTTGCAACCAGCATCTTTTAGCATTTCAACAGAAATTTCACCTGTGAATGCACCAGAATTTTCCCAGTGACAATTTTGTCCAGCAACATATAGTTTGCTTTCACCACAGCCACAAGAGCATGGAATTTCAGCAACTTGGTTGATTGATGTGAAAACAGGAGCAATTACAACAACAGGTAATTGAGGTGCTGTAAATCCATCAACGAATGATCTAATACCTTCATAAAGAGCTTTAGCATCGCTTTGGCAAAGGTTCATTTTCCAGTTTCCAGCGATAATTGGTTTTCTTGACATAATTTTCTCTCCTTTGTGTGTACCGCTTAACGCCTATATTTTAAATCAAACAAATATTGTTCGCAAGTATAGATTGTTATGTCTTATTCGCTGTCTTTTTTTATTGGCATGAAATGATAAACTAATAAAATTGATAAAATTATTATAAGTCCTATAGTTTTAAATTTGATAATAGTAACAGTTACAACGGCACCAATGATAATTGCTAATATAAATCTTTTGATAATTTCTTTTATTTTTTCTTTTATTTTTCGTTCTAATCTAACTTCTTCAGCCATTTTTCTGATGTTAGATTGTTCTTTTGCTTGTTCTTCTATAGTCTCGTCAATAGCTTCTGATGCTTTGAGTTCATCTACAGCATCATTGTATGTTCTATTTACAAATCGTTCAACCATAGATAGAACAACTGTTTCAGGAGCATCATTCTTCACGCAAGCATACATAACTTCCCACATTGCGTACCATATTTTTTGCATAACTCCTTTCCAATATCTTGGCGGAATTCCTGAGCGGAAAAGGTCAATTTCTTTGTGGAAAGACCATTCTGCAAGAATTTGAATATAAAAACATTGTTGTTCAAAATCTAATTTACTAAATTCATCATTTTCAGGCATTGAAGATGCCATTAAAATTGCAGATTTACGGATATTAGTTAGTAAATAACTTTTTTGTAGCTCATTAACGTCCTTTGGAAGTAAAGGTGTTACCTGCTCTACTAAATCATCAATAAATTCAGTATATTTTTTCTCAATTGCAATTTCTTCCATTATTTTATTATAGAAAATAAATCTGTAGAATTTGTCATATATATAGACTAATTAATTTAAAAAAGATAGGATTTTAATCCTATCTTTTCTGATTTTAATTTATTAAATTAGTCAGTTACTACCCAATTGTTCATCATTACTTTGTACAAACAACCTCTGCCGTAGTCACCAATATGTCCATCGGATCCTTTTTTAAGACCGCATAATGAAGCATCGTTTTCCCAATCTCTAACTTCACCTGTTGCGTTATCAATAACCGCAATAAAAGTATCTTGACCAACTATATTAGGTGCAGATGGTCCATTGATGTCTATTACAAAATGGTTTTTAGCTATTGATGGAGTAAATTCCATACAAATAGTTGCTCCGTTTGTTGTAATAATACAATGTTGACCATAAATGTTTGTAACTGCAGTACCATTAGGTGTACTGTATGAATCTCCTAAACATGATGATTTGTTTGTCTTATCACATTCTTTTGCAACTTTAAAATAGTTACGTAAAAAATAGCAAGGACCAGTTTCTTTGCCTGCAGTACAGTCATTTTCTAAGTTTAATGTTGTTTGTGACACTTGGCTAACTAGTTCATCTACCATAATTGAGTTTACGGCATCTACAATTTGAGAATATGTTTTTTCTAAACTCGCACCATATACTTTATAACGATAATTTTTAATAACAGCAGGGATAGTTAAAACTGCAACTACTGCAATAATACTTAATACAATAAGTACTTCTGCTAATGTAAAACCTAGTTTAAAGTTAAAAATCTTTTTCATGTTTCTAACTCCTAGTATTCCATTTTCCAACCAGCTTCGATTACGTTATTTAAACAACCTGCTGGAGCTGCAAGTAATGAACCGGTTCCATTGCTTGTACAGTTTGCCGCAGCAATACCATTCCCAGTACACTGTGTTCCATAATCAGTAACTGTCCCGTTTTGCTTGATATCCATAGAGAAAAGGTCTCTACCTGCAATATTTGGTTCTGACAATCCATTTACGTCAACAACAAGTGATATACATTTGTTTGTTGCATTATAGTTTGCACCAATAGTTGCACCAGTAATTGTCTGTACAAAATAGTAATTATTGTTTATGCCAGATGTAATATTTGAACCGCCTATAGTTTTATACGTTGCGTTAACACAGGAGTTTGTTGTTCCAGCAAGTGCACAATCATTTTTTACGGTTTTAAAATATTTTGTTAAAAAATATCCTGCGCCTGTTGCAGTTCTGTCACCAGATGTCGGTATAGCATTATTAGCGGTTGTTTCGTAGAAATTGTCTACGTGTTCATCGTTCATAAGTGCTTGCGTAGCATCCGAAATTTGAGAATATATTTTCTCCAATTGTGCTGTATATAATCTATTTTGGTAGTTTTTCATAACACCAGGAATTGTTAGTACGGCAACAACGCCGACAACACCTAATGTGATTAAAACTTCTGATAATGTAAAACCTTTTTTCATATTTATCCTTCCTAAATTATTAGTATTTCATTTCCCAATTGTCTTCTTGAAGTTTTTTAAAACAGCCATAACCAAATCTTTTATTCCCGCAATCTGTTGATGCATGACCATCAAATAGTTTATTTGTTTTTCCATCTACAACAATAGCAAAAAGGTCTCTCCCGGTAACATTAGGCCCATCTGGACCATTAATGTCAACTGCAAAAATACAATTAGTTTGTCTTACGCTATCTTCTGTTGCGTTTTCGCCACACATAAGAGATATTGCTTCCCCTCCGGTTAATTTTGCTGTAGCTATTTGATTGTTGTTTGCAAAGCCGTATGTTTCCTCCGCACCTGTTTTTAATGTTGTATAATTTTTTGAAAAAGGAGATTGTCCTGCGGCTACTTTTACTGTTTTAAAATATTTATCTAAAAATGATTGTTGTGGCCCATTTGTAGATCCATCACTTGCAATAGTTAAAATGGCATATGGTGTTTGAGCGAAAAATGAGACATTGTTATCAATACACGCTTGGTTAATTGCTGTCTCCATAAGTTCTGTTACTTTTTTTAATTTTGTTACGTATAGTGTTTTATGGTATTCTTTTATAAATCCTGGGAGAACCAAAGTTGCTATGACACCAATGATTGCCATTGTAACTAATAGTTCACCAATAGTAAGACCTTTTTTCATGCTCATTAATATCCTATATCGTGTGTTCGTATATACAAATTATACACTTTTTTTACCATCTTTTCAAGTGGAGATAAAAGTTTTAAAGTACACTTTAAATGTTTTCTAAAGCGGCTGCAAAGTCTTGAACACTAGTTGTATATATCTTTTCGGATGAGTTTAAAGATGCAATGTTTGTGTTGTTTATTCTTTTAATAAAGTTTAAAACTGGTTTATTGTTATTATTTGTTGACCAAGAAATACTTTTTAAATTTAGATTTTCTGCAATTGTTTTAATTTCAGTTCCCATAGTTTTTAAAATTTGCTGAAAAGATTTTGTATATTTATATTCTGGAGCAATTGTTAAAAATCCAATGTATAAGTTTTTTCTACTTGTGTCTGATACTGTAGAAAAACCTCCGATAATCTTATCATTGCTATTTTTAACGACTTCTGTGATTGCATCAGGTTGCTTTGCTGTGAATTCAAAAGGTAAAGCTGACAATCTTTTTATAAAATTTTGAAATTTTCTTACTATATAATATTTGGATGGCTGTGATATTTTACCATCAACATTCATTTCTAATGAATTTTGAAAAATTCGAATAAGCTCTTTTATTTCCTTAG